>JBDSIW010000560.1:0-9950 GCA_039917795.1 Verrucomicrobiota bacterium
CGCCGCTATACATACGGAAATTCCATCCATGTCCTTCACTTGCGGGATAGGTCAGGTTCGGATTGCGCTGGAAAATCGCCCAGCCTGTCCGGGCGGTCCCGCCTTGCCAACGGTTGTTCACCGGACATTGTCCACCTTGCTGGTCTCTCATCGGGCGGAGCCAGGTTTCAAACGTAAATGGAATTCCTGCCCCTGGATTATTCTCCGCAAGATATGGCATCGTGGTGGTCGTGCTCCCGTTACGATTATGATAGGCCGCCGCGCCGTCGTCGTTCCGGCCCGCCAATGCTCCGATTGCGGGATGTCTCACCTCGGGGCGGTGCGTCGCAATCCCGGCATTTCGTAGATCACCCATGTTGACTGCGACGTCCTCACCAGGAGCCCGTTCGTCGAGGCGCAAGTAGGCAACTGGATTGTGCGATTGAATCAACGCTTTGTAAGAAGTGGACCGCGAAGCATTCGTTCCGTTCTGGAAGTGACTCAGGATCTGCGCAGGAGTGAGTTTTGCGGAATAAAAAGCAAATTCATCCGCCGCTCCGAACCAAGGGTTTAGCGAACTGTTGCCGTTGTTGTAATTTCCGATGGCCAAAGCGGGCTGGCCGTTTACCGCTTCACCCGGATCGTGGTCGCCCGTGCAAGGAGCGTAACCGGGAACAGTTCCAGAATAATTGTTCGTATTCGCCGCCACGCCATTGATAAAAATTGTCACACTCGCATTACTGGCATTGATCGGATCGTAAACGACAGCCACATGCTGCCATTTGCCCACTTCGAATGGAACCAGGCTCGTGACATCCATCGGGCTGCTCCCACCGACGCCGTTATACATTCTGAAATTCCATCCAACAGGTTCTGAACTGGTATAATCCGCGTTCGGCTTGCGCTGGAAGAATACCCACCCTTGCCGGTTCGCGCCTTGAGTGTAGCGATTCGCGATGGGTGCCATTCCCGGAGAGTTCTGGTCACTGGACGGATACAACCATGCCTCAACCGTAAACGGCTGGGTGTTTGGCGGATTGAGCGCTGCGTTAAATGGAATCTCAGTGCGCGTGGTCGTATCGAAAAAAACAGAACGATTCCCATCGCCGGCAATCGCGCCGGTAAATGGATGGATGGTTCCCGCCCCGGAAAGGTCATTGGTGGCATTGCCAGCGGTGCCCAAGCTGCCGCTGTTCTTGTTGATCAGAGTCCGGCTGTTGTCGTCGTTCAGCCGATAATACGCTTTCGGCGCGTCAGAAATGACGGTGGATTGATAATCGGCCTGGGCGAGCTGCGTCATCAAGACGGGCAGGCCCAGCAAGGTTAAAAAGGAGAATTTATTTCTGGATGTCTTCATTATCGTGACTGAGTTACGGGCTGCTTGAATCATTTCAAAACCAACCCAGGCGTTTCTCTCGCGAGCAAAGTGTTCCCGATGGAACCTTCTCGGCTTCTGGTTTCTGGTGTTCAAACGATACTTTGAAGGACCAAAAAATTTGGTCAATATTATTCAGGGCAGAAAACCACCTCCAAGTTGACTCCAAATTAAATATTACCGGGGCGGGATTCTCTGCCTGTCTTATGGCGTGACTTCGTCTTGGAAAATGTTTCCATCGCTGTCACGCAAACTATTTATGAACGCGCCACGCCCCCAGAAATCCCCAACAGAAATGGCTGGGGCAACCTCGATCCTCAACGCGTCGATCCGCGCGCGGCTCAATTGGAAAATTACCCCAGAATCCTATGAAATCATCCGCCGACTTTGGATCGACCACTCGAAAGCCGAGGACCAACGCGATCTGGACGGACTGATCAGGACACTGACCGAAGATTGCGTCTATGAAATCCCTTCGACCGGCCAGCGCTGGGAAGGTCACGACGGCGCCCGCAACTTTTACACGTCATTTCTGGGCGTGTTTCCCGACGTGAAGTTCAACCTGACCGACATCGTAATCGGCCCGCAAGGCGTCTTCGAGGTCGCGGATATGACTGGAACCCAAGTCGGCCCGTGGGCGGGAACGGAAGCATCCAGCCAGCCGGTGAATCACCCGGTCCTCATTTATTTCCCCTGGAATCCGGCGGCGCAGAAATTTGCCGGCGAGAAAATCTATTACCATCCTGATAGAGTGCCAGCCGGTCCTGGCATATCTTTTTAATTCGACTTCACCGCCTCAAATTCTGCGCTCTGCGAAATTCCTCACCACTTTGTTTCGCCGAGGTAGCGCAAGCTTTCCGCAATTTGTTGCTCCGATGAAGGCGATTCGTCCTCGATAAAATACCATTTCACTTTTGCTTTTTTTGCGGCGCGCAAGACTGGCGCGTAATCAATCTTTCCCTTGCCGACCGCCACGTCGTTGGTCACTTCGGAGCCGCCGGTAAGCAGCCCGGTCTTGGTGCTCTCTTTCATTCCTTTCAAATGCATCAGGCCCCAGCGATTACCGTATTTGCCCAGCAACTCCACGGGATTCTGGCCGCCATGCACCACCCAAAAGACGTCCATTTCAAACGTCACAAATTTTGGATTGGTCTCCTTCACCAGCAGATCGAAAAGGGTTCCGTCGCTGTGCGGCTGAAACTCATAACCATGCGTGTGATAAAACAATTTCAAGCCCTGTTTCGCCAGAATTTCCCCAGCCTTGTTAAAAGTGGCGGCGGCATCGCGGCAGGTCTTCTCGCTGAAGGGGCCGTCGTGCGGAATCCATGCGCACCCGACATATTTCAATCCCAGCGCTTTGGCTTCGACGGCGATTGCTTCCGGCTGATCACGGAAACGTTCGAAAGGGAAATGGCCGCTGGCCGCCTCCAGGCCGCGCGCGTCTAATTCGCTTTTAAACTTTTCCGGCGACATTCCGTACGTCCCCGCCAGCTCCACGTACTTCAACCCGTAGTCGCGGACTTTATCCAGCGTCCCGGGCACATCCTTGGCAAACTGGTCGCGCAAACTATAAAGCTGCAGCCCGACCGGGCCTTTCACTTTTTCAACGGCCTTCGCCACCTCCGCAACGGCCAGGTTGGTGACACAAGCGAATGATCCGATTCCGACAAGCAGCAACTTTAGAAACATTTTCATAATTCAAAAAAAATTGGGAAACGTGATTGGAATTAATCTGGAGGGCAACCTGTCTTTGGCAAATAGAATTTGTCATTGAGGAAATCTTCTCGCCATTGACCTCCTCGACTCAAGGCAGCCAGACCGCGCGCCAAAATTTTTCCGAGTTCGCGCCACTGATTACATTAGTCAGGTTCAGCGTGTCCGAAATCAGAGCGTTGGTGGCAACCGCAGTCCAGCTCGTCAGGTTGGTCGAACTTTGAATCGCGTAGCGGGACGGAGCTTGTCCCTGCAATTGAAAGACAATTTCATTCGCGGAAGCCGCGACGGGCAACAATCGGGCGGGCGCAGGAGCAAACGTAAAGAGCGTCAGTGAATAGGGCGGGAAAGCGTAATTGAAGTTGGTGCCATTGATCGCAAAATTTGTGACGGAAATATCCTGCGCCGAGGCCGCGCCGTTTGTGCGGGTCGCCTCGTCCTGGGAAATGCCATACGACCGCACCGTCATGTTGGTCCAGGGCACGAAATTGGTCAGGACGATTTGAGCATTCAAACTTCCCGCCGGACTTTTGTTGATGGCCAGAAAAGCCAGCTCGCCATTGGTGCGTCGTGCCGCGTAGGAGGAGAGCAAAAAATAATCGCTGCTTGCTGGGAGGATGGAATCGCCCGGGCGCGAAAAAAATTGCATCAGTTTCGCCGCGTAAAATGGGGGATGCCGGGTGTTCGCGCCGTTAATCATTCCCAAATCGCCGTAGCCTCGCCAACCGTAGAGCGTGGCGTCCATGTTGCCTGATGTGTCGGTGCCGTTTCGCAAATCCCACCAGAGAAAGCCATTGAACTCGGTCTTCATGATCTGCGCCAGGCTGTCCGCGTAATAAAGCCCATTGACTAAACTGGTCGATTGCTTCCCCTGGTCGCCCGAGTTGCTGTTGTTCTCTGTGCAAACCAGTTCGATGTTCGTGCCGCCGGGTCCAAAATAATCCGTGATCTGACGGCGCAAATCGGCGGCATCCGCCGCCCACTTTCCGGACGATTGCAAAAGCAACGGGTCGCTCTCCTGAAAAGTGTATTCGGGATAAACGTGGTGAACGATGAAGTCCGGCGTAACCCCCAAATTCTTCAATGTGGTCAACATCACTGGCGTCCAGCCATTGTGCGCGACGCCCGTGCGCGGATTCGTGGCAGGATGATTCGAGTTGTTGGCAAAATTATCTTCGCCGGTCACTGCCACCACGCCAATTTTGATGGAGGGATCGGCCGCCTTCATTTGTTGGATGTAATCTTCCGCGCGCACGGCGTAGGTGTAAGGATCATGCGCGAGCGAATTGGAATCCGTTTCCCACGAGCCATAATTTTCATTCCCGATTTCCCAATACTTGAAGCCGCAATGGTTCGTGACATTGGCGCTTCGCACCCACGCCGCGGCTTCGGCCGGAGTTCCAGTCCCGTAATTCACGGTGATGAAAACCTGCGCCGCGGCAGTCGTGGCGATGTGCATGAAGTTGCGAAAACTCGTCGCCCACTGCCAAGTGTTGCTTCCCGTGGTTCCAGTCGCCCAATGGTATTCGTCCGAGAGCGACCCGCCCGGAAAACGCAAGGTCAGGCAACCCATTTCCTTGAGCGCATTGGAAGTCGAGGCAGTGTCAAAATTCCCATCCCAAACCGCGGTGTTCACACCGAAGAACCGCGCATCTACACCGCGAAGGGTCTGGCGCGCTTCGAGGCCAAGCTTGACCAGCGCGGGCGCGGGTCTGGCGTTGAGTTGAAGATCGTCGAGGAAAAAAGTGGGCTGCGCGATTCCGACGCGATCCTGGATGACGAACCCGGTAAAATTGGATTTGTCCGCCACGCCGAGGGCCGACAGCGGCACGGTGAACTGCTGCCAAAGATTGGTTGCGAGCGTTCCGAGCGAAAACGAAAGCTGCGCGGTGTTTTGCGAACTTCCCACATGGAGGAGCCCATAAATTTTCAGTTGCTGCCCGCCATTCGCGCCGCCATTGATCCAGAAACTCACGCTGTTGTAAGGCGCACTGTCCAAATCATTGCGGACGATCTGAAGTCCCTGGTAAGCCGATACGATATTGACGCTGACGGAATTTGCGCCGGCGTGAGCCGGTGCCGTGTTCGTGTAATTATGGGGCGCCCATCCCCAATCCTGAAAGCCATTCACGAGATGATCCGTGTAAACCGGAAAGGAGCCCTGCGCTTGAGCCGAGGTTACCAATGCGAGAATCATCGGCAGGAGAGCGAAAGCTTGAAGCCGGCAAATAAAATTCATTCGGCGCATCAGTGGTGTTTTCTTCAGCCTAACGTAGCAGGCTTTCGAGGAATTTCGATTCTCAATTCGGCTCGTGACCAACGGGGCCAAATCATCGCGGAGCCGAGCTTCGCTCCTGAAGCCAGCGCAAGTCACGATTCACCTTCGAGTCCGAGACGCCGAGGCTGTTAATCGACTTCGTGAAGTTCTCGACCCACCGATGAACGACCGAGTGGCCGTCGGCAAATGCGATTCCCGCTGCGCCGTTATGGTAAACCGCAGGCGCATCGACAAACAGGTTGCTGTTCGGATCACACTGCACGGCCAAAGAGGGGTCGTTGATGGTGCCAGGATTTTCGTCCATCAAAACCCAGAGTTCCGCGGGGTTCGGGCGGCTGATGGTGGAAAATTTTCCGTAAGTCATCCACTTGGTCTGGGAATCGTCGTAAGCGCCCGGGAGCCATCCACCGCCAATTGCCGCACCTTTTGGGCTCGTTTGATAACGCGTGCCAACCGCGCTGTTCATGGACATGCTGCGCACGCGCTGCTGGGTTTCGCTCCCGCTGGACGTCGTGCTGACGTCCGCTGGACATCGGTAAATTTTCGAGTTTTTTTGATATGCGGCCAGCAAGGAAAAGGTGGGATTGACAAGCAAGGCGGAATTGGTGGCGTCGGAATAAACACTCATCGTTCCACATACCCAATTGCGGATGGAGGGACCCATCGGTTGCAAATAATGATAATCATTCGGCGGAAAATTATCCTGAAAATCGTCCCCGTATAACTTCAACGCGAGGAGAAGTTGTCGGGTGTTATTCATGCATTGAATTCCCTGCGCCTTGGCTTTTGCCTTGCTCAACGCCGGCAACAACAATCCCGCCAGGATGGCAATAATGGCGATGACCACGAGCAGTTCAATCAGCGTAAAAGCATTGCGCTTTGAAAAACGTCCTTTGGCTTTCATCTCGGGCCTCGATTTCATTTCTTCGTCAGGATGGACTTATAAAAATGGGCGCCGACCGGAATCGACGCCCATGAACTACTTCATGCACCCAAAATATTTTCAGGGCGTGACCGTGACCGGCGAACTAGTGTTGGCGGTCTTGGTTGGGTCTGTCGCATCACTTGCCGTTATGGTCTGGCTTCCCTGGGTGCCCAGGGAAAGATTCCAAGTCGCGGCGTCAAAGGTGATTTTTCCATTCACCATCGTTCCGGCAAATCCAGGCCAGGTGAAGGCGGGATCCGAGCTCGACAGGTTGATTTGTTGATCCGGCACCGCGGTGATCGGAAACCAGTCCGCAGACACCGCGTTGACGACGACATCGAAGGTGGCACCGGATTGCTGTGGAGTGGGTGTCCCCGTTTTACCGGTCAGCGTGCCGGGGGCAGCGGTTTCACCCGGGAGAAGGATCTGCAACTTGGTGAACGACCGCTTGATCAGCCGGAAGAAATTTTGTTTCGGCCCGAGCGCAGACGAAGGAACGATGGCGTTCCTGAATCCGCTGGCAGGAAAGTTGATGTAATTGACGAGCGAATTCCAAGGCGATCCAAGATTGGTGGAAACCTGGAGATAAAATCCGTCGTCGGGCAAAGTCCATTTCACCACCTTTTGGCCCGGATCATTTGGAAACAAAAACAAAGTGTTTTGAGAACCGGAAAGGCTGGACCATTTGGTGGTGTCCAAGGCTGAATCCACGAGAAAATTGTCGTAAACAATCGACGTTCCTGTGCTGCTGTTGGTCACGCTCGCATTCGCCAATACGACTTTCTGGCCGAGATTGCCGGGCTGGTTCGGTTGGCCGCCGAACACAACATACAAAGGTTCGGTAAAAATATTGGCGGCCTCCTGAGTAATATTGGTGACGAATGGAGCTCCATCCGGCCCCGTCACAGTAATATTGGTGCCTTGGCTGAACTTTAAGGTCCAGGTGCCCAAAATTGTGGAGCTGACGGCCTGTCCGAGCGTGCCCGAGCCGTAAACCTGAGAATTACCATTGGGCTGGTTGGTTTTGTATCGGAACGTACCATTGCCCGAGCCATCCCCATTCTGTTTGATGTCGAGGAAGATCAAATTCGCATCGCCGTAATCCAAAGCGGAGTTGTTGCCGGGACCGGTCGTGATCAGGATATGAGCCTGGTATCCGGGGTAGGCCACTGGATCAGGAAATTCCTTGATCGTCATGGCAAAACTCACTCCGGCGTCTCCAGATGCTCCAAGGGTTCCAATCCCCGTCGTGTTGTTGAGTTTAAGATTGGTCCGTTGATATTGGTCACCGCCCGCCGCCGAAAACAAATTCAGCCCGGGAGCCGCTTCCGTAATCTTGGTCGAAAGCGTCGGCGGCGGATTTTCCACGAGAGACACGTTCACCTGTAGATTGTCGATCCAGATTTTCGTCGGAACGGTTTGCGCCTTGAGAATCTGATTCGGCCCGCCGTAGGCATTGACATTGAAACCTACCCCTTGCGTCAGGTCGGTGGAATTTGGCGCCGTGGTTTTGTCAATCGGACAGACATAATGCACCCAGCCATTCGTCGCGGAAGTGGGAATGTCGATATTGGTAATCGTGTAAACCGCGTAGGTGTGAAACAAGCCGACCGTCAGCCGGCAAATATCGCCGTTTGAATTCGTCGGGGAGCTTGGGTCCACCCGGAGATCAAACGAAACGCTATCATACTTTGTGGCATCAATGGATTGACTCAAGTTGTACTGCCCGGTTTCAGCGAAGGTTCCATAAATCTGCAATTGGCCTCCCCCACTGGTCCCCGGCCAATTGATGAAATAAGGGAGCGATCCCGACCCGGCCTCGCTCGGAGTGTGGTCCACCGTGGAATCCCAACCCATGGTCGGCGAACCAGAGGACTGCGGCAAATCATACCAATAATTCCAGGAGGCGGTTTTCTCCGCAGAACCAAACGTGTTTGTGTAGCTGGTTGTAATGGTTTGCGCTTGGCTTGAAAGAGCCGCAGCCCACAACGTTGCCCCAGCCAATAACAAGCTGATTCCCCGTGATTTTGAGACATTTTTTTTCATAGTTTTTATTTGAGAGAACGGGGTGGACAGATTTCGACTGGTTCCATTTCTCTGGGTCATTAGGAAATTTATAAACGAATCACCGGCCAACAACATGTCATCAAAATTGACGACGATCCGCGGGAAAAAGGATTTGAAGATCAACCTTTCTGGGAAACGTGCGTGTATTTGGCAACCGCCTGGGAACGCGACCGTACATGCAGTTTTTCGTAGATGCGACGGATGTAGGTATTGACGGTCGGCGTGCTGATCTCGAGCGACTCCGCAATTTCCTTGTAGAGATATCCCCGCGAAAGCAATTCCAGGACTTCGCTCTCGCGGGGTGAAAGGCCCGAGTGAACCTCATCCTGTCTCATCTTCTGCTGGAACGCCTGCACCACTTTCCGGGCGATGTTGCTCGTCATCGGGGAGCCTCCACCGTAAACCTCTTCAAGGGCGGAAAATAATTCTTTGCGTGGAGTCTGTTTCAGGAGATAACCCGTGGCACCAGCGGTGAGCGCGCTGTAAATGTGATCCGCATCCTCATAAACCGTGAGCATTACGAACTGGGTATTAGGTAGAAGAGGTTTCAGTTTCTTGATCGCCTCCACTCCATTCATGCCGGGAAGATTAATGTCCATTAACACCACATTTGTTTCCCGGTGCCCCAGTTCGGCGATCGCGCTTTCAGCGGAGCCCCAGTCTCCCGCCAGCTTGAAGCCGCTGGCGTTTTGAATCCAACCCACCAGAATTTTCCGCGCCTGCGAATCATCCTCCACGATTGAAACTAAAATGGGCATCTTCATTTTCAATAACCGAAATCACCCGAAGTCGATTGTCATCAGTTTTGACGACGGCCTGTTTCCGGCTTCAGCAAAACGCAAATCTCCACCACGGTTCCATTCAACACCGAATCCGAAACAGAAAGCGCTGAATGTTCTGCATCCCGCGCTTCGCCTTCAGAAGTTTTGTTTCCTCGGCCCGCGCTCCGCGTCCTGCCTTCCGGGTGCCATTTGCACGAGCCACCGATTTCTTCGAGCCGCTTTTGCATATTGAAAATTCCATTTCCAGCCGTCCCGCTCCTGGAACGAGCAGCGCCCATTCCTTCACTCGTTTTATGAGTTTCAAATCCGTGCCCATCATCTGCCACGCAAAGCAAAAATCCGTTGGGCAACAGCTCCATTGAAACCTTCACTTCGGATGCCGCCGCGTGCTTGACCACGTTGTTCAACGCTTCTTTGAACGCCAAAAAAACATTGTGGCGAATCTCCGCCGTCAGGGACCAAACGGGCATCTGCAACGGGACATCCAGCCGACAGCGAATCGGTGTGGCTGAAAGAAAACTCTGCGCGTATCGGCCAAGGTAACTCGCCAGGCTGTCGAGCGTGTCATGCTTGGGGTTGACCGCCCAAACGATTTCGTCGAGGGCACGGGTGGTTTCACGCGCGGTGCGATAAACCTGCTCGGCATTTTCCGCCGCGCGTCCTTCCAATTCCCCACGCATGGATTCGCTCAACATGGTAATGCGCGTCAGGCTTGCACCAAGGTCATCGTGAATATCCCGCGCAATGCGCGAGCGTTCGCGTTCGATGGCGCGCTGGCGCTGGACCAGTTCCATTTTTCGACGTAACCTCCGCCGCGTCACCCACAGCACC
>JBDSIW010000561.1:0-5024 GCA_039917795.1 Verrucomicrobiota bacterium
CATCGAAACCAGCGCCTCCCGTTGCTCGGTGGAAATGCCCCAGACCGGCACGGACGCATTGAATCTTTTGACTTCGTAACCTGAATCGGCGAAGGGATCGCGTTCGGCGGTCGCTTTGATCCGCGGACAATAAGCGATGGACTGGACATGATGATATTGCAACCCGTCGAACAAACGTTTTACGGCGGTTTCGGTTCCACCCCACTCGCTGGGATTATACTTTCTCAATAAATGGGCAACTTGCATTTCCAGATTTTGAACGGTGCCGCGAAAGGCACCTATCTGGCAAAAGGTTAGAATGGCGTGCGGGCATTTTACTATCGGGCCAGCCACGTTTCTCCTTGCGGAAAGCTCCCTAAAAACGTTCAGGGGTTCTCCGCAATCTCCTCTCGGAGAGACCTTCCCATCAACGGTCGCCGCAAGCCATTTTGCCGCCCGTTCGGGTTCCCCATGGTTTGAAGGCGCAATCGCGGATCAGCCTTGCCCTGATTGAGATTCTGCCTCGCTTCCCTAAACTTCGAGCGCTTGGAAACAAAAGAGATTATCAAATTTGGCCTTCTGCTCTTTCTCTACCTCGTCCTGCCGGCGATATTGGGTTTTCTATTGCGCGGGCACCGCGCGCCTCAGCGCATCGCTTTTTTCCTGATGTGCTTCATGACCATATCCGGATTTTTATCGGCATCGGAATGGGGGTTGACGCTCGGCTTCGTGCCGGAGTATCGCGGACACGCGCGCGGCTTTCATTTTTTTTTCAATGAGGTTCTGGCTCTCTCGTTAATTCTGGCGGCGGCGCTGGAACGGAAATCCAAGTTCAAACCAATCCCGCCCGGATTGTGGCTTTACCTTCTTTATTGTGCGATGGGTCTGATTTCTCTCCTCAATGCGCCCTCCTCGCTCTACGTCGCGATGGCTGCGTTCAAAGCTTTCAAAGCGGCATTGATTTTTATCGCCGCCTATAATTTCGTGCGTAACGAAAAGGACATCCAATTCTTCCTCAGAACGATGTGCTTTACGCTCCTTTGGCAGTTCATGGTTGCGCTGAAAATGAAATATCTCGACGGAAAACATCAGATCATGGGGACGTTCGAGCATCAAAACGCGTTGGCCATGTACGTGAATCTCGTTGCCATGGTTCTGCTCGCGGCCGGGGCGAGCGCGAAAGGCTGGGGGGCGAATCTTTATCTGTTTGTGTTTCTTACCGCGGCCGTAATCGTGGAATTCACGCTCTCGCGCGCGGGTTTGGTTTTTTTCGGTCTTGGTACCGTGGGGGTAATGATTCTCGTGCTGATCGAGAAATTTACGTCCCGTCGCGTCATCGTGGTCAGCGTGGTGGCATTTTGCGCGGTGGCGGGTTTTCTCAAAACCATGGATTCAATCATCAATCGCTTCAACGACCCTTTCACCTACGACAGCAAGCAGACAAGAATTATGCTCCGGGCGGCTTCGTTCAAAATGTTCAACGATTACCCGCTCGGAATCGGATGGAACAATTACGGGGTCACCATCAATCGTCCATTTACTTACGGCGAGCCGATCAATGAATATTTTCGGCGCAACGGCGAACGCGTGGACACCGTGGCACCCAAGGGGATCGAGGAGGGACTCTATTATCTGCTCCTTGCCGAAACCGGCTTTCAAAGCCTCGCCTGCTTCGCCGTGCTAATTCTGTTGTTTTTATGGTGGAACGTCCGCGCGGCCTGGCAATTTCGCGGGCAGTTTCTCGGGACAGTGAGCATTGGCATCGCCGTAGGGTGTGGAATCAATTATCTGCAAAGTTTTGTCGAACGCGTCTTGACGCAGCCCCGCAACTTGATGATGTGGCTCATTCTTCTCGCGCTCACCGCAAAAATCGAAACCTGGCGCCGACAGGTCGTTCGGCAAAAACGCCAGACCCGGAACCAATCCGGTGGCTCCCCCGATCAATCGGTTCTGCTAGCGAAGCAGACTGCGGAATCGCGTGCGACCTAATGCACACGCGTTCATTCAAGTTCCCCGAGCGCCGAATTGTTTTTCGTAGCGCGCGCTGAGAATGTTTCCCAAGGTCGTCCAGGAGAAGCGCGACTGGACGGTTTTCAAACCGTTTCGTTCCAGGTGATTCCGGAGTTGGGTATCGAGCAGCGCCCGCGCCGTCTCGTTCGCAAAATCTTCCGCGCTGTCCACCAGCAGGATTTCCTCGCCATGCAGCAGGTCGAGACCCTGCGCGCCGATTGTTGTAGAAACCACCGGCGTTCCCATTGCGAGGGATTCTACGATTTTTAATCGCGTGCCTCCGCCAATGCGCAATGGAACAATCTGCAGCCAGGCCTTCCGATAAAACGGACGAACGTCCGGCACACCTCCCGTCACCTTCACGTTCGGTTTTTTTCCGTGGGCCACCACTTCGTCCGCAGGTTGTTTGCCGACCACCAGAACCTGGAGGTCCGGAACTTTCTTTCGAAGTGATTCGTGAATCTCCTGAAAATACCAGCGAAGCGCATCGATGTTCGGGTTGTAATCCATCGCGCCACAGAAAATCAGCGTCGGCTTTTCGGCGCGCACCTCTGACGAAGAATCAGGTTGGAAAAAATCCAGATCAACTCCATTCACGAGCACTGAAATCGGCATTTGCCTACGCACATAGCGGCGAAGAAAAATTTCGTCATCAGGACCGCAAACCACTTCGAGCGCAGCGCGGCGCGCAACCGCCCGTTCAAAGAGCCACATTTTTGCGTATCCTTCGCAACGCAGCAGCTTCGTTCGCAGCGAAAAATTCATCCGCTTGTGTTCCATCAACTGAAATTGAAGATCGACCCGGCTGCGGTCGATGACGAGAGGAACTTCTCGATGCTTCCGCATGAAATATTGCGCGAGCACAATATCGCAGGCGTGGACCAAATCATAGGATTCGCCCGCGAGCATATTATCCAAGGCTTGTTGAACGTGCGGCATGGTCCAGTGCGCGATGCTCGTTGGAAGCGGATTTACCAGGCGGGTGGGAAATAATTTCTCCCAGGCAGGATGGCGAAAGGGCACAAACTCGACCCGCCGGCAGAATTTCTCGAAGAGCGCCTTGTGTTCGAGGCCCGCGTCGCTTTCGGCCAGCGCGAGCAAATCGACCTGATGCGTTTTGGCCAGCTCGCGCAAAAGGTTGAATGTGCGTTGGTAGGTACCCCGATCGAGCGGCCACGGAATGTAGGGATAGAAAACTAGAATCTTCATGCGCCCTTCAATTAAATTTCCTCCACAAATTTTCGTAGGCCCGGACGAGATCGGGAACCGTGCTGGCGCTGGTGTTGAGTTCTGTCTGGAGATGATGCAGCAGGCTCGGATCAGTCCGCGCCGTCGGTTCCCAGAGCAGCAAAGGGAGCGACTCGAGCAATCGTTCGCGTGGATAGCGGAGCGGTTTCCCCTCAAAAAAAACCGAAGGCCCAAAAGTTTTTCCGTTCACGAGGAGGTTTCGAAATGAATTGGTTTCCGGACATTTATCGGTGCGGCTCAGGGCGTATTCGGTGGTTGAACTGAAGTTTATTTCCAGACGTTTGCGTTCGAGCCAAAGCCAGACTTTGGATCCGAGCACCGATAATTCCCGTTGCCCGGCACCCAGCAGTTCCAGGGAAACGTCCGCGCGCCGGGGATGAAGCTTGAACTCGAGTCCGGCCCGATGATGTCTCTGGATTTCCGCGGGCGAAGGAAACTGTTCCTCAGAAATGCTTGAAAGCCGTTGGCCACGTTCGCGGCAATCCCAATGGTATTTCCCGTTCGCGGCCAGGACGACATCCCCAAAAGCGAGTTGCGCCTTGGCGTGATTGCGTCCAACGAAGTCCGCGTCGTCTTCGGTGAAAGGATTTCGTTGGAGCCGTTCCATGGCAAAAAGCAAACCGCTACAGCGATTCATCAACAGCCGGGTCGCCTCGAACAATGGAATTTCACTCGAATCCTTTTGCAGTTCATTGGCGAAAAGTGCCGGGCCTTCCAGCATCGAGCGATGACCACACGCCAGATCGTAACTGAACATCGTCGGCGGAACTTTTTGCAATCGGGCGAGCGACGTGACCTTAAATTCCACTTCCAGCCCGGCCTGTGGTGAAAGCGATTCGCCCAGATGATGAATGGCGCGACGGTACCGTTGCTGGTTGAGGACTTCGTTGCCCTTCACGCAAACGTAAAATTCCAGGTCGTTGTAGGGCTTGTCCCCGGAAGGTGTTTTCAATACGCCGCCTTGCCCGCGACCGTAGCCGCCACCCAGCAGCAACGCTTCGAGCCGCTCGGCTGGAATGATTTCGCGGACGCCCGACGTCACGAGTTCACAGGTTTTCTGCAAATGATTCTCCAGCGCGTCGCTGCCATCAATGGTGAATCGCGCTTTCATGAATCGAAGCTCAAGACTTCAATGGGCTTCCAGGTTTTGACGGTTTCCTGGAGGTGGATTTCGATCTGGTTGATGATGGCGCGCTCATCGAGGCGCGAGCGAATTTCGTGGTGGCCAGCCGTAGCAATTTTTGACCGGAGGGCGGCATCCTGGTCGAGCTCAAGAATGCAACGGGCAAGTTCCTCGGCACTGCCGGGGGTGTAGGTTAGGGCGTTTTCATGATCCCGCAGAACTTCAGTTGACCCGCCAAGGCGCGTGCAAATTACCGGGAGGCCACTCGCCATTGCCTCAGCCCACGTCATCCCAAAAGGCTCCGCCCATTCCGAGGTGAAGAGCAAGGCATGATGGGCGTGATAAACCGCGCTCATTTCTTCGGGGCGACTGACGCTGGTAAATTCCACCGGAAGATTTTGATCGCGCACGAAATTTTTCAGTTCCGTTTCGTAGGCAGCGTCGCCTCGACCGCAAAGCGTGAGCTGTCCGGCGAATTTGTTGCGCAACAAGGCAAGCGCCTTCAATGCGGTCATCACGCCTTTGTCGGAATGGAGACGTCCGGCATAGAGCAGGCGCGTCATTGGTTCGGAGGCCGGGCGCGGATTCCCGGCAAACAACTCAAGATGAATTGGAGGGTGGATCGCTGCGCCCTGCGAGACGTTGTAGCCGGCGTCCTTCGTGA
>JBDSIW010000562.1:0-3253 GCA_039917795.1 Verrucomicrobiota bacterium
GGCAATTTCTTTTTTCGCCGCAACGGATCAGCGGCATCGTCAAGGCGATTGTGCCGGATGACGCCGGTGGCTGGTTTATCGGAGGAACGTTTACGAGGATTGGCGACGTCGCCATCACCAACATCGCTCGTCTCAATTCTGATCTGTCATTGGATACGAGGTGGAATGCGGGCATGGTCGGTTCGACTGTTAACGCGCTCATTCTCGAAAGCGGGCGGCTCTACATCGGGGGACAGTTCAGTCGTATCAACGGCCAAACTATTGGAAATCTCGCCGGGGTGAATGCCAGCAATGCGAGCGTGGCGTGGAATCCGCAACTCGCCGGCACGGTGAACGCGATTCGGATTGACGCCGGTTTGCTCTATGCGGGCGGCAGCTTCTTTAGCGTGGGGAGTTCGAACGTGCAAAATCTCGCGGCCATTTCGACCACAACGGCGTTGGCGACCAGTTGGAATCCCGCGCCGGATCAAGCTGTGCTCGCTTTGGAGGTTTCGGGCAACACCGTGTATGCTGGCGGGAATTTCTCCACCATCGGCACCCGGCCTCGGAATCGTCTCGCTTCAGTCGATGCCACGACCGGGATTGCATTCCAAACCTGGAATCCGAATCCGAATGGAATCATCCGCGCGATTTCCGTCGTGGGCAGCACCGTTTATGTGGGCGGTGACTTTACCACCGTCAGCGCTCAGAACCGACGTGGTTTCGCAGCGCTCAATTCTGGAAATGGCGCGGCGCAGGCGTTGAATCTTCAACTCGAAAGTGCGACCACGGCCAACCTGGTTCGCTCGATCCTGATTCAGGGCAACTCGCTTTACGTGAGCGGTCTTTTCACCAATGCGTTGGGCGCGCCGCATCTCATGGTGGTGGGGATCGATATTCCTTCCGTCACCGTGCTTCCCGTGCCGCTTGCTTCTGATTTCAATGGGACGGCGGGCGCGGCTTTTGGCGCGAACGCGTTGGCCGTCGCGAATGGGAGAGTTTTAATCGGCGGAGATTTTTTCTCGTTTGGCGGCGTGGCCCGGCAACGCGCGGCGGCTCTTTCGTTGATCACAGGAGCGGCCTTGCCGTGGGCGCCGAAATTTTCCGCGCCGGTTTTGACGATGGCTTATGGGACGAATCGCATTTATGTTGGCGGCAGTTTCACCAACGTGAATACGACCAATTTTGCGCAAGGGCTGGTGGCGGTGGACCCGATTGTGGGAGATTTAACGCCGTTCAATTTTTTAGGAACCAATGTGTCGCAGAACACCTCGATTCGCTCGCTCATCATTTCTTCCAACACATTGTATGTCGGCGGTGACTTCACCATCGTGGGCAGTCAACCACGTCGCTTTGTGGCAACAGTCGATCCAGCGACGGCGGTGCCCAACGCCGGTTTTAATGCCAGATTAGGCGGCGGATTTTCCGGCATCAACGCGATGGTCTTGGCCGGGACGAATCTTTATCTGGCCGGTGATTTTACCACGGTAAATTCGTTGGCCATTCCACGTCTGGCTGCCGTTTCGCGCACCGATGGAACGAACGTGAATTGGACGCCCAATCCCAATCAGCCGCCGAATGCTTTGGCCGCCTCGCCGGAGACTCTCTATGTGGGCGGGCTGTTCTCGCAGATCGGCGGGGTCGCCTTGAAAAACTTCGCCGCCTTCAGTCTCGCGGACAATTTGCTTTTGGGAGTGGATGCCGCATTGCCTCCATTTGCGGGTGGTGTGACCGCCATTGGCGCGTCACCCGTCACACTTTATGTGGGCGGCTCGTTCGATTCGATCGGTGGAGAATTTAGGCTGAACCTCGCTTGTCTCGCATCATTCAATGCCTCGGCTTACGAATGGGATCCGGCACCCGACCAACCTCCCACCGTGATTACTTTGACGGAAGAAACGGCCTTTATCGGCGGCCCTTTCCGGTTTCTCGGACGTGCTCCGACCAATACGATCAACTCATTCCTGGCCGTATTTTCTCGAGCACCTCAATTTATTCAAAGGTCGCTTTCTCCCAACAATATTCATCTCGTCACCACGACTGGTGATCGGACTGATGCGGTTTTACAGGCGGCGACGGACTTGGCCGGTCCGTGGGTCAGCATTGCCACCAATGATATACCCGGGTTTCGTTGGACAGTGGATTATCCAACGATCTCGCCTCTCCAAAGATTCTTCCGCACCGTGGCGCGGTGAAACGAAATTCACGCAGGGACGTGGCATATTTCAACTGTCTCTTGAGGACGGAAGCAAAACGCGAATTTGCGGCGAGATTAGATCGATTTGTTTCCGAAAGGCTCCGCCAATTCAGGGTTTGGAATCTGACTCCGTTCCGAAGGAACATCTGACAATAGCCCGGCGTTTGAACGCCGGGTTTCACGCGACAAGGTGTCGAGTCCAGAAAGGATGGCTGAAATCAATTCACGTAAATTATTTCGCAAACGTCGTGAATTCATCGTCATTTTTGGTGATGTTTTCGACCGTCCCTTCGGGACTTATTTTATTTTGAATGCGCAACCCGGCGTTGAAACGCCGGGCTATTTTCGGAAATCCCTTCGGGATTGGGAAATTTCATATCTCGCGGGATGGGGAATTCGTGACTCCGGATTTTGCAAAATGTTTTTTCGTGCCGGGAATTCCACGACTGAAAATCAATCCCTCAAATAACGTTCGTCGTATTCCATTTTGTGCTTTTTCAACAACGCCGTGAACTCCTCTTGAAATGTCATTTTCCGATGATGTTCCGGCTGGTTCTTGATGTAGGCGATGATCGTGTCGAGTTGCGAAACGCTGACGCTGAATGCACCCTATTTTTCCTGCCACGCAAATAATCTTTGGTCAGGAAAATTCTCGTGAATCCATTTCGAGGAACCGCCCTTGATGAGTTGCATGGCTTTGGCGATGGGCATGGTGGCGGGCAGCGAAAGAAGAATATGCACATGGTCTGCCACGCCGCCGATTTCCAAAGCGCATATTTTATTTTGCAGCGCGATGCCGCCGAGAAATGGCCAGAGTCGTTCTTGCAATCGGGCGGTGATGACTGGGCGTCGTTCTTTGGTGCTGAAAACGCAATGGTGATACGAACTCACGTAGGACATGGCGGCATTTCAGCCGTCCCTTCGGGACTTGTCACGTTGCAAATCGAAATCCGGCGTTGAAACGCCGTGCTATTCTCGGAACTTCCCTTCGGGACTCCGATTTCAACGGCATCAAGATTGTCAAAACAGTTTTCACCTGCTAACGTCCAAACCATGAGTTCGATTCCAGAAGTTGAA
>JBDSIW010000563.1:0-5032 GCA_039917795.1 Verrucomicrobiota bacterium
TGACGCAGCCATCCAGGCCTTTGAAACGGACGACGTGCGGCGCTTCGTTGATCTTTCGCCGCATTTCCTCGCGGAGATGATTGAAGAAAATTAATTCAAAGCCTTTCCCGGCAGAACAGGCGAGTTCACGCAGGTCGGATTCCGCGACCCTCACAGAGTCCTTGTTTTCGTCCGAAGAATTGATGGTGAGGCCGAAGCTGCGCAAAACGCGTTCGAGCGCGAGAGAAAACTCCCCGACCGAAACGGAATGGCGACCGAGTTCGGTTCTAAAATAATGGAGCACTGCCGCCGACGCGTTCCGAATCAATTCGGGATCGACCAGTGAGATGGCGTCGCCCATCAGTTCAATGGTGACCAGTTCCACCGAGCAGGGGATATTTTCCCCGGCGGCCGTTTTGAAGACGAGATAATCGGGATTGAGTTGAATCATGGTTCTTCCTCCAGGTTTTTGACGGCTTGAACGAATTCAGTGGCTTCAGTGAAATTTCGATAAACGCTGGCAAAGCGGACATACGCCACTTCATCCAATTGCCGCAATCCTTCCATCACTCGCTCGCCAATCGCCATCCCAGGAACTTCGCCATCATATTTGTCGGTGATTTCATCGACAATTTTCTCGACCAGATCTTCGATCACTTTCGGGCTGATTGGCCTTTTCTGGCAGGCTTTCCTGACCCCCGACAAAAGTTTCTCTTTGGAAAATTCTTCGCGCCGGCCGTCACGCTTCACCACCATTAATCCCTCGTGCTCGATTTCTTCGTAAGTTGTGAATCGATGTTCGCAAGAAAGGCATTCGCGGCGTCGCCGAATGGTCGAGCCTTCTTTTGAAGCCCGTGAATCAATCACCTTGTCATCTTGATTACCGCATTTCGGACATCGCATATTCTGGCACTACCGCTAAATGTGTCGCCAGCTACCTAGCATACCAAATCTTGTGGCGTCAAAGAGTTTTATTGGGGAGTTATTCACAAAAGGCGGGTGACAAGCCATTTTTGGCATCACAAGGCCTCTAGAAATGAGCAGTGCGCGGCGATGTGATCACGGTGGCAACTTCTCACGGTGCGGCAGATGGTCGCGATTCCAGCGCACCAGAGCCGCATCACTGGTGTCTTCAAACAGAAATTTCAACGTTGGCGATTCGACATGGCCGTCACAAAAGACCACGTTGGCTTTTCCTTGGTGGCGCTTGTCGTTGACAGTCGTTTCAAAGTCGTCTCCGCCAATCACGCTGTATTGGCGCCACAGAGTTGATTCGCCAAAATACAAAGCTTTGCTGTTTCCAGAATATCCATCTCCAATTGCAATCATTTCGCTTGGAGCGACAACTTCAGAATCTTTCAACGCCGGTTTTGTCACAGGCCAATTCAAAGTTTGGTTTCCAATATTGACGGGCGTGGTGTGGAAAAAGCCATAAGTTCCACCTAGGCCGGTTGAAAGATTATTCGTTCCCAAACCGAACGCGTTATAGCCATAGGAAGCATCAGGGATTCTATCTTTCAGGTTTGAACTGGGACAATGCCACACGCCTTTTTTCCAAAAGTTTGTGTCGCGCTTGGAATCAAGATCCATTTGTCGCCCTAAAAAAACAACCCACGATTCCACGTTTTGAGGTTTATTGTTGGTCGTTATTGTAGCGTCTTGGACTAGAGGATAGCTGTGGTTTTCACGAACATATTCCTGTAACGCCTGACCGAGTTGACGAACGTTGTTAACACAATGAATTTGTCTCGCTCGCTGCATACTGCGGGACAAGGTTGGCAACAGCAAAGCCAACAGAATTGCAATGATGGCAATCACGACCAAGAGTTCTATCAGCGTGAAGGCTGATCTTCGTCTTGGTAGTTGAAGTTTCATGTCACGCCATGGCCCGGGCGATGGAATTCCACCAAGCGTCGTGCAGTTCGGTGATCGTGGCGGAGAATTCACCGCTAGCGGTCTTCACCGCGAGCTTATCGCCGCCGACTTTGCCAATTTGAATTGCGGGCACACCCATAAGCTTGGCGCGTTCGACGACTTTCACGGCGTCCAGCGGATTTACCGAGAGAATCACCCGGCTTTGCGTCTCGCCAAAAAGCAGCGCATCGAGACGATTCTCCTTGGCTTGCGACAAATCAATTTGCGCGCCGATCAACCGTGGAGTATCGCGAGCAACGTTTTGAGAAATACAACATTCGGCCAGCGCAACTGCGATACCTCCTTCGCTGCAATCGTGAGCGCTCTTTACAATTCCACTTTGAATGAAGCCGAGCAACGTGGTGTGAAGAGTTTTTTCCCTGTCCAGATCGCAACGCGGCGGCGTGCCGGTTTTCAAACCGTGAATCGCTTTCAAATACGTTGAACCACCCAGGCCAAGAAGCGGATCACTTGAGTCAACCATTTCGCCGAGCAAAATGATCACGTCGCCCTCGTCTTTGAACCATTGTGTTGTGATGTGTTCCGGTTTTTCAATCAAACCAACCATCGCGACCGTCGGAGTTGGGTCGATCGGCCCGTTCGGGTTTTGGTTGTAGAGGCTGACGTTCCCGCCGGTGACGGGCGCATTGAAGGCGCGACACGCTTCCGCCAAGCCGCGCACCGATTCTTTAAGCTGCCAGAAAATTTCCGGGTTATGTGGATTGCCAAAATTCAAATTGTCAGTTGAGCCAAGTGGAACGGCGCCGGAGCAAGCAAGATTGCGCGCGGCTTCTGCGACCACACATTTTCCACCCTCATAGGGATCGAGATAAACGTAGGTCGCGTTGCAATCGACGGTCATCGCGATGTATTTCTCAAATGAATTGTCCCGCGATGGCAGCGAAGGTTGCGAGGGCGAAGTCTTTCCTTCGCTTCCTTCGTAATCTTCGCGGGACACAGGAAGCGAATCTTCCTTGATACGAATTACGGCGGCATCTGAGCCGGGCAAAATTACCGAGCCATCGCGCACCATGTGATCATATTGGCGATAAACCCAGTTCTTGGAAGCGATGCTCGGCCAGGCCAGTAATGTTTTCAAATCGTCAATCGGATCTTTTGTGTCGGCTATCGGCGATTGACCATCGGCTGTTCCATCCAAACGAAATGCGCGAACCGCCTTCAAATATTCCGGCTCGCGCGCCTCGCGTTGGTAAACCGGAGAGTCATCCGCGATTTTTCGCGCAGGAATATCGACGACAATTTCGCCATGATTTTTCACCACCATTTTTCCCGTGTCCGTGACGAAACCAATTTCCGCCCACGGCAAGTCCCATTTGTCGAAGATGCGTTGCACCTCGGCTTCGCGTCCTTTTTTGACGATGATGAGCATTCGCTCCTGCGATTCGCTCAACATGATTTCGTATGGCGTCATGTTTGGCGCGCGTTGCGGAACTTTGCTCAATTCGATTTCGATTCCAGTTCCAGCGCGGGCGGCGGTTTCGCAGGTCGAACAGGTCAAACCCGCCGCGCCCATGTCCTGAATTCCAGCAACGCAATCCGTCGCCAGTAATTCGAGGCAGGCTTCACAAACCAGTTTCTCCATGAACGGATCGCCGACCTGCACCGCGCCGCGCTGTCCTTGCGCCGATTCGTCCGTCAAATCCTGCGAGGCAAACGCCGCGCCCGCCAAACCATCGCGACCGGTTGCCGGGCCGACGTAAAAAACTGGATTGCCAATGCCTTTGGCCGCCCCGCGCGCAATTTGTTCGTGGCGCAAAACGCCGAGGCAAAATGAGTTGACCAACGGATTTCCCTCGTAGGATTTGTCGAAATAAACTTCGCCCGCGATCGTCGGGATGCCGAAGCAATTTCCGTAATGCGCAATGCCGGAAACGACGCCTGCGAAGAGACGGCGATTGTTTAAAATTTGGGGAGCGCACGCGTCTCGCGTGTCGTTTTCGGCGTCACGCCGAAAACCTCGTTCATCTAAATTAATTTGTGTTTTTGACGAATCCGGCGCGACGCCAGATTCGACACGCGGGACGCGTGTGGTCCCATTTTCGTCCGTGATTGGCCCAAAACGCAGTGAATTCACCGCACACACCGGACGCGCGCCCATCGTAAAAATGTCGCGCACAATTCCGCCAACGCCTGTCGCCGCGCCCTGAAACGGCTCCACGGCGCTCGGATGATTGTGCGACTCAATTTTGAACGCGATGCAAAGTCCGTCGCAGATGTCGATGATGCCCGCGTTTTCCTCACCCGCGCCGACGAGAATTTTCGCCGACTTGGTCGGAAAAGTTTTCAGCAACGGCTTGGTGTTTTTGTAGGAACAATGCTCGCTCCACATCACTGAGAAAATTCCGAGTTCTGTGTAATTGGGTTCGCGCCCCAGGATTTCCTTGGCCTTCTCGAATTCCTCTGGGGTGAGGTTGTGTTTTTTGACGAGTTGGGGAGTAATTGCAGGATCGCTCATTAAAATTAAGCAGCTTTTGAAACCGCCTTCGCGTTCACTGAATTGATGAGGCTTTCGAAAATCAATTTTCCATCCGCACAACCAAGAAGTGGTTCGCTGGCGCGTTCGGGATGCGGCATCAGTCCGGCGACGTTGCGGGCTTCATTGCAAACTCCGGCGATGTTCAGCACCGAACCGTTTGGATTCGATTGTTCGGTCGCTTCGCCCTGCGCGTTGACGTATTGCCAGAGGATTTGCTGGTTCGCTTTGAGATTTTCCAACGTGGTTTCGTCGGCAAAATAGCACCCTTCGCCGTGCGCAATCGGCACGCGCATCAATTTATCCGCAGGAATTTTATTCGTGAAGGGCGAATCCGGCGTGGCGGTTTTCAGGAAAACATTTTCGCAACGAAACTGCAGCGAGCGATTGCGAATCAATGCGCCGGGCAGAAGTCCGGCTTCGCAAAGAATCTGAAATCCATTGCAAATGCCGAGAACGTGTCCGCCGTTCGTGGCAAAATTTTGCACCGCTTGCATGATCGGACTGAAGCGCGCAATCGCGCCGGTGCGCAAATAATCGCCGTAACTAAATCCGCCTGGAATAAAAACCGCATCGGTATCGCCGAGGGAATTTTCTTTGTGCCAGACGAGTTGCGCCGAGTGACCGAGCACATTTTTCAAAACG
>JBDSIW010000564.1:0-2882 GCA_039917795.1 Verrucomicrobiota bacterium
TAAACGATCGCCACATTCGCTCCTTCGCGCGCAAAGCTCACCGCCACCGCGCGACCGATCCGCTATCGCCCCCGCTGATCAAAGCGACCTTCCCTTCCAGCTTCCCGACGCCCTTGGGCAAATCCGGCATGGTACCCGGTGCGGGGGTCATCTTGTCCTGGCGTCCGGGTTGTGACTTTTGTTTTTGGGCAGAGCGCAATTTTTTCTTCCTGGGTTCTGGCATACGGTTGAATTTCCGCCCTGCGAAAAAATTTGCCATCGGGCCTGCGGCGATTTTCTCTCGTGAGGATTTGCTGGATTGACTGGAACAGGGCCCGCGTGCAAACCGCTTTCCGCTGTTGAACGGGGCCAAGCGCGAAAGATTTCAAACCGCTGCATCATTCTCTTGCCGGAGCTTTTCCGGTCGTTATTCTCTTGTGACCAATATGAATCGAAACTTTCTTTGGCTCGTTGTCGTAATTTTTTCCTGGGCGACCACCTTCGGTCACGCCCAAAGTCCGCTTCGCATTTTCATCCGCGCCGGGGAAAAAACCCATGGCCCGGACCAGCATGATCACCCGCGTTTTCTCGCCGAGGGCAAAAGCCTTTTGAACGAACGCGGCGCAAAGGCCGACGGCGGAATGGCCTTCCCCTCCGCGACGCAATTGGAGAACACGGATGTCCTCGTCATGTACGCCGCCGAAGCGGGAACCATTTCTCCCGAGGAACGCGTGAACCTGGAAAAATTCCTGAAGCGCGGTGGAGGAATGGTGGTGATTCACGACGCGGTTTGCGGAACGGACCCGCAGTGGTTCAAGACCATCATTGGCGGCGCGTGGGAGCATGGACACTCGAAATGGTACGAGGGGGACGTTTCCCTATACGTCCAGGATCATTCGCATCCGATCACGAAGGGACTTTCGAATTTCGACCTCGATGACGAAATTTATTACGACCTGCACCTGATGCCGGAGGCGAAAATTCTGGTTTCGAGTTATGCGCCCGACAAACGCAACACGCGCGACGGGAAAATGCTTCCCTCCGTCTATGAGATTGTCCCGCAAATGTGGGTTTACGAAAAAACCCTGGAAGGTGGCGCGCCTTACCGGGCCTTTGTTTCCATTCCCGGTCATAACCACAAAACGTTCGAGCTGCCGCATTATCGCGCCTTGCTCCTTCGCGGAATTGCTTGGGCGGGAAAGCGCGACGTCGATTCGCTTTGCGATCGCGAGGAGCTGGCCAGCCTGCTCTATCCGGAAGGCGGCCCCACCGCACCGGAGAAATCTGCCGCGCTCATCAAAATTCATCCCGACTTCAATTTGAACCTCGTCGCAGCAGAGCCATTGATTGAAAAACCCATCTCGCTCGATTGGGATGCGGCAGGGCGGCTCTGGATCGCGGAAACCCCGGAATACCCCAACGGCTTGAAAATCGCGGCGCACAAGGACAGCCCGGAGAAAGAAAACCGCCCGGCGCGCGACCGCATCTCCATCCTCGAAGATTCCAACGGGGACGGCTTGATGGACAAAAAAACCGTTTTCTTCGAAGGACTTGAACTGGTCACGAGCCTTGTCTTTTACAAGGACGGCGTGATCGTTTCGCAAGCGCCGGATATTTATTGGTTGCGCGATACCGACGGTGACGGCAAGGCCGATAAAAAAATCACCCTGTTCACCGGCTTCGGCACCAAGGACACCCACGCCGTGATCAGCAATTTGCGATGGGGTTTGGACGGCTGGATTTACGCGACGGTCGGCTACAGCCGTGGCGATATTTATTCCGGCGATAGAAAAACGCATTTTGGAAACATCAGCGATGGCGTGATTCGTTTTCGGCCGGACGGCAGCGCGATTGAACAATTCTCTTCCAAAGGCAGCAACACCTGGGGCGTGGACGTTGCGCCGGACGGGGAAGTTTTCTTTTCCCAGGCAAACGGAAACCATGTGGACCACGTCGTGATGCCGGAAAGCGCGCTTGCCCGCGGCCGGTTGGAAGGCACGACCAGCTTCAAAGTGATTGAGGACCACAAGAGCAGTTTGCCGATTCGCGATTATAAAAAGCAGGCCTACGTGCAAATCGATTGGGTGGGCGGATTCACCGCGGCGGCAGGGGCGTGTATTTACAATGGCGGTGCCTGGCCGGAGAAATATAACGGCACGTTTTACGTCACGGAACCGACGGTCAATCTCCTGCATCAGGACATGTTAAAACCGGATGGCGCAAGCTTCACGGCCAGTCGCGATTCTGAGCGGGCCAAGGAGGAATTCATTGCCAGCACCGATTTGTGGTTTCGGCCCGTCCATTCACGAGTGGGTCCGGACGGCGCGCTTTACGTTTTGGATTTCTACAACCAGGCCGCCGTGCACAACGACACGCGCGGCCCGCAACACGGCGCGAACAACGCCGCAGTTCGGCCGGACCGCGATCATTTCTTTGGCCGCATCTGGCGCATGCAACACAAGGAGCCAAAGAAGTTTGAAATGCCGAATCTGGCCAAAGCTTCCGCCGTCCAGTTGGTCAAAGCGCTGGAACATCCCAATGGATGGGTACGAAACACCGCGCAAAGATTGCTGATCGAGCAGTTCGATCCTTCGCCATCCGCGGAAATAGTCGCGGCGTTGCAAGCGCTGGCGTTGAACCCGTCGGCGTCGGATTCAGCGCGGATTCTCGCATTCTGGGCGAGGGAAATCGCGGGCGGCCCCGGCCTCAACGACTTGGAGTTCCTGGCCAAAGGCTTGAGCGATCCCAGCGCGAATGTCCGAAAGAATGTCGCCCACATTTGCAGTTCATTTCCCGCAGGGAAATCGGAAACCGGTACGGCGGAATTGAGCGATGCCCTCGAAAAAAATATTTTTGCCCCAGACGCGCGCGTTCAATTGGAGGCCTTGATGGGATTTTCGAAT
>JBDSIW010000565.1:0-3096 GCA_039917795.1 Verrucomicrobiota bacterium
CCTGCGTGCTGAAAGAAGTTTATCCCGGCAGCACGAGTGAAATCTGCGCCGTTGAAGTTCAGGCGCGATCGCTGGAGGGAAAGCCGGTCGAATTGTGGGACGGTTATTGGTCAGCCGTCGGCACGACCGCAGACGGTACCCGCCGAGATGAGGAGGTCGATGGAACGCGCGCCCTGGGTGATCCGGCTCCTCACGCCGGCGGCTCTAAAGGTGGCGGTGGCAAGATCACGCTCTATGACCGGAGTGCGATGCGCGATCCGCGTTCGCTCCTTCTCGGGCTGGATGCGAAATGGGAGGCCTACCAGCGGATCTGGTCCTTGCGCGTCACGAAAAAATTTCCCGAAATTTTTGCGACCTGGCTCAAATCGATTCCGCCCGACGTCAAAGTGGAATTGAAAGGCGATCTGGCGTCGTTCCTGGACGACACGGTCGCTGGGAGCGTGCGATTGGACGTGACGGAAACCGAAATGGATTGGTTCGACTTGCGCGTGGTGCTCGATGTGGCGGACACGACATTGACGCAGGAGGAATTAAAACTGTTGCTCAATGCGCGCGGCCGTTACGTGCGGCTCGGTGAGAAAGGCTGGCGGCGTTTGCAATTCAACCTGACCGGAGAAGAGGACGAGAAACTGGCGCGCCTGGGGTTGAGTCCACGGGAACTCTCGGCCGAACCGCAGCGCCTGCATGCCTTGCAGCTGGCAGACAGCTCCGCGAAAAAATTCTTATCCAGCGAACAGTTTGAAAAAATTGAGCGACGCGCCGCCGAAATCAAAACCCGCGTCACGCCGGATTTGCCTTCCACAGTTACTGCCACGCTCCGGCCTTATCAGCTCGAAGGATTTCACTTTCTCGCCTACCTGGCCGAGAACCGTTTTGGCGGAATTCTCGCCGACGACATGGGCCTTGGGAAAACGGTGCAAACGCTCGCTTGGCTGGCGTGGCTGCGGGGGCGGGTGGAAGTCCCGGTGGGAAAAATTCGAAACCAGCCGTCGCTGGTCGTTTGTCCCAAGAGCGTGATGGATAACTGGCGCGTTGAAGTGGAGCGCTTCACTCCCGGTTTGCGGGTCAAGGCATGGAGTGCCGGAGAATTGGATCAACTCGCTGACCGACTGGGTGAAGCGGATTTGCATGTGCTGAATTACAGCCAGCTCCGGTTGGCGGGCGAAGCACTCGCGCCGGTTCGGTGGCTGGCGGTGATTCTCGACGAAGGCCAATACATCAAGAACCCGAGTTCGCAAACGGCGCAGGTCGCGCGCTCGCTCAACGCGCAACATCGCCTCATCCTTTCCGGCACGCCAATTGAGAATCGCCTCCTGGATTTATGGAGCCTGATGGCCTTTGCCATGCCCGGCGTCCTGGGCAGTCGCGCGCAATTTTCCAAACTTTACGACGCCAAGGAGGATCCTTTCGCCCGCCGCAGGTTGTCAGCACGCGTTCGGCCTTTCCTCCTGCGCCGCACCAAAGCGCAAGTCGCCAAGGATTTGCCGGATCGCACCGAGGAAGATTTGTTCTGCGAAATCGAGGGCGAACAGCGGACGCTTTATCGCGCGGAATTGAAACGCGCGCAACAAATGCTCCTGCGCATCACGACGCAAAAACAACTGGCCAAGGAGCGGTTCCACTTTCTCACCTCGCTCTTGCGGCTGCGGCAGATTTGTTGTCACCCCAGATTGGTCAAGCCGGACTCAACGGCGCCGAGCGCAAAAGTTGAATCGTTGCTCGAACAACTCGAACCTTTGATGGAAGAAGGCCACAAGGTGCTGGTCTTTTCGCAATTCGTCGAAATGCTCGACATTCTCCGCGAGGAAATTTCACCGCGAGGCTGGCCATCCTTTTATCTGTCGGGCGCAACGGAAAATCGCGGCGAGCTCGTTCAGCAATTTCAAAGTGCGGAAGGCGCGGCCGTGTTCCTCATTTCGCTCAAAGCGGGCGGGTTTGGTTTGAACCTCACCGCGGCCAGTTACGTGGTGCTCTTCGATCCGTGGTGGAATCCCGCGGTGGAAAATCAGGCGATCGACCGCACCCATCGCATTGGCCAGACGCGCAACGTCATGGCGTATCGGCTCCTGATCAAGAGCAGCATCGAGGAAAAAATCCGCCTCCTGCAAAAAACGAAATCTTCTCTCGCGGAAGATGTGCTGGGTGAAGAAAAGTTCGCGCAAAGCCTGACCTTGAATGACCTGCAGTTTCTCTTGAGCGATTCCGAATAGCCGAGCGCGTCATCGGTTTTCGAAGTGGGGGAAAACTTTTGTTGCGAAAATTCGGGTCAGAGTCATCTTTCCTTCACGCCGACGCGCGCCTCAAAAAAATTATGAAAATTTCCTCTATGTTTCTTTTCCTTGGAATTCTCTTAGCCGGAGGTTCTCTCCAGGCCGCGGATGATAAATGGGATGTCAGCAAGCTGGACGCGAGCAAATTACCCCCGGCGTCCGCAAAAAAGGGTATCACTTTCGCCAAGGACATCCGGCCCATTTTTGAGGCTTCGTGCTTTCGCTGCCATGGGGAAGAAAAGCAGAAGGGCGAACTGAGGCTCGATTCCCTTGAGGCCGTTCTCAAGGGTGGGGAGGACGGGAAAGCGGTTGTTTCCGGCGACAGCAAAAAGAGCCCGCTGGTTTTTGCCGTAGCCCAAATTCACGATGAAATCGCCATGCCGCCCAAGCGAAAACCGGGCGGACCCGGCGGCCAAAGGGGTCCCGGCGGACCCACCACAAATCGTCCTGCCGGTAGCCCGGATGGAAGCAAAACGCCCGGCGGTCGGCCGGGACCTGGAGGACCCGGAGGGCCTGGAGGTTTTGGCCCGCCCGCGAAACCGCTCACTTCCGAGCAGGTTGGCCTGGTCCGCGCATGGATTGATCAGGGGGCTAAATAACGTTCTCATCCAAGGAATCGATTTTCATGAAAAGCCGTCCTGATTGCTTTGGCGCTCTGCCGTTCTTCAATTCGTCCACCGGGAATTAGATCTCCCGTGCGCCTGGTAAAATAAACCGATTGCTAATTTTCACCTCGAATCCTGTTCTCAACTCCATTTATGACCGTTGTAATAAACTGCCTTGAAGATGAAGAAACCTGGCGGAGCAAGGTGGCCGAAAATCTAAA
>JBDSIW010000566.1:0-4128 GCA_039917795.1 Verrucomicrobiota bacterium
CGGCCCACGTCATCCCAAAAGGCTCCGCCCATTCCGAGGTGAAGAGCAAGGCATGATGGGCGTGATAAACCGCGCTCATTTCTTCGGGGCGACTGACGCTGGTAAATTCCACCGGAAGATTCTGATCGCGCACGAAATTTTTCAGTTCCGCTTCGTAGGCGGCGTCGCCTCGACCGCAGAGCGTGAGTTGTCCCGCGAATTTGTTGCGCAACAAGGCAAGCGCCTTCAATGCGGTCATCACGCCTTTGTCGGAATGGAGACGTCCGGCATAGAGCAGGCGCAACATTGGTTCGGAGGCCGGGCGCGGATTCCCGGCAAACAACTCAAGATGAATGGGTGGGTGGATCGCTGCGCCGTGCGAGACGTTGTAGCCGGCGTCCTTCGTGAAGTCGCGCAGAAAGGCGCTGCAGAAATGAATTCGTGGAAAGCGCAACTGTCCGATGGGATTGGTGGGAGCCAGTGAATCGCATTTGCGCCGATGACCGGAGAAGGTCCACGCGGAGTGGAGCAGCCGATGCTTTAAGGAGGCGTCCTTGCGGTTCCACCAGTTCGACCAGACGTCGGCGTCGGCGCTGCGCGCGACCCAATGGTCGCAGACGGAAAAATCGGTGGGAATTTTCAGGCGCTGCAAAGTGAAGAGCATGGATTTGGAAAGGCCGCCCATATTCCAGACGTAAACCAAGTCGGGGACGAACCGGCGAATGGCGGCGCGCAGCAACTCGTTGTTATGTTCTTCCAGTTTTTCCAATTGGCCAATGCTGAGCCAGGGGTGTCCAAACATTCCGTGAATCTTAAGCGAGCGTTCGACTGGGATTTTCTCAATCTCAAGCGCGTGGCTAACTTCCTTGACTTGGAAATCCGAGGCCAACACCTGGACTTCGTAGCCCCGCGCGCGCAAACCCTCGATCACAATTTGGCAGTGCAATTCATACCCGCCCACGTAGTTGGGTGGATACAGGTTGCTCAGTACCAGAATTTTCATTTGTTCGATAATCTTTCCAGCCCGCTTTGAATCCGTCGAGTTTTCCGCGACGCTGATGCCAGCGAATGCGCGCGGCGTGGGGTATTTCCGTCAAGCGCCCTTTTTGGGAGCAAAATCGGGCGTCGTGCCGAAGGTCGCTCACGCAACCGAAGAGAACCGTTCGGGCGAAATTAAAATAAGCCGGATCGCCCTGCCACGACGCGGCCAGCGCACGGGCGTCGCCAAACGCGCGCTTGTAAGTCTGCGCTGGGGTGTAGTTGTGCGAATGCGTGACGATGGAGTCGGCACAATATACAATTTGAAAACCTTCCGCCTTGCACCACCGTGTGTATTCATCGTCCTCGGCGTATTGAAGTTTTTCGAGAAAACCTCGCCGCTCCCAGATGTCTTTGCGGAGTCCGCTGCTGACCATGCTGAAAAAATGATCCCAATTTGCCGACTCGCGCTTTTCCCCGAAGCAACGTTCGTAGTCGCAGGCAAAGACCGCTTCGCAATCGGGTCGTGGAATTTGCCTGCCAAACACGGCGGCGTTCTGCGGGCTCCGCAACGCTTCCGCGAGGGGGCGAAGCCAATGGGAATTTTGCGGAGTCGCGTCCGCGTTGAGAAAGATTCCGTAATCGCCCTGGGCGTGGCGCATGCCCCAGTTCATCACGCGGCTGGGATTATATTCGGAGGGTTTGATCTGTTGAAAATGGCGGGGTTGAGCTTCGCGAATTAAATCCACGGAACCATCAGTCGAACCGGAATCAATGACGATCAATTCCCAATTTTTATAGTCCTGGATTTGCAGCGCGGCGAGGGTGCCGCGTAACGCCCAGGCCTCGTTATAGGAGCGCAAAATAATGCTGACGAGTGGATCGTTCATGCCGCTTTAAGCCCGAAGTATTTTCCGAATCGACCGGTGAGATGCTGGCGCTCGCCGCCGCTCAGCGCAACGTGCCAGAAGCTGAGCGCCGCAACCAGCGCCGCGACGAATGATTCCGCGAAAAAGATCGGGGTGCTATTGCGGAAATCAAACCAGGGGGCGTAACGGCCAAGCATCAGGAATCCAACCAGCGGGATGGATGCCAGCCAGATCGGGATCAGAACTTTGCGGGCGAGTTGCCAGCAGGAAAGTTTCGCTTCGCGCGCCGCCATCGGCCAGATAAAGAACCAGCCGAAGACCATCGTGGAAATGAGCGAGCCGAGCGCGACGCACAAAACATTTTTGAAGTAGAGAACAAGCCCAATGCTCAGGGCGAGATTCAGAATGGCCTCGCCGCAACTGAGTTTCATCAGCACCCGTTCGTGGCCGCACATCATGAAGATCCGTTTGGAGACGCTTTGCGTGACCAGGACCATGTAACACCAGAAGAGCAATGTCTGGGCGATGAAAAATGATTCATGGCTGGGGACTTTGTCGCCCGTGAGAATCCGAAGAATTCCTTCCATGTAGAACGCGCAGATCAAGTAGAGCGGCGTCCCGATCATGAGGGTAAAGCGCGTGCCATCAATGAGGAGTTGTTTGAGAAAAGCTTTGTCGCCCTTGGCGTGCAAATGGGCCGCCGCCGGGGAGAACGTGGCGGGAAGTTGCTGGGTGAAGCTGCCAAAAGTTTCGGCGAGTTTCGACCCAACTTGATAGACGGCGACGGCGGAAACGGAAAGGGCAGCGCTGATGACGAGTTGGTCCGTCTTGCTCAAGATGATGTTACTGACTGTGCTGACGTAGGCGAAGATGGAGAACTGCATGGTCTCGCGCACCGTGCCCCAGGAAAAATTGCCCAGGCGAATTTTCACCTTCGGTAAATTCTTAAAGGCGAGCATCCATGAAACCACGCAAGGTAAAACCCCGCTGAGCAGCGCATTGATGAAAATGGTCTTCAAGCTCCAATGGAAATGAATGGCAAGCGAGACGCAGATCAGATTGGCGAGGACGCCGGTGCTGAAAAGGATGTTGGTCAGATACATTTTCTGCTGGCCGATGAGGATCTCTGGAAAAATGCCGAGGGGAAAAGCGATTGCCATACCGGCAAAAAACCAAATCAGGATCACGCGAAAGCTTTCCCGGTTCTTCAATGTGATGTGAAAAAAATCAATGAAGTGGTGCGAACCCAGCAACACGGTGGTGAGGATGATCAGTCCCACGGCGAGATAGAGAAAAAAGATCGTGCTGAGAATCCGGCTCAAGCGGTCCCATTCCTGGTGGACGGAAAGCTCGGCCACGCGTTTTTCCGCCGTGAATCCGAATCCGAAGTCCAACAGAATGCCGTAGCCGAAAACGCTCCAGAGCACGGCCCAGAACCCGAACTCCTCCCGGGTCAGATGCTGATAGAGCATGCGAAACATCAGGAGGCCGGAAACCATTCGAACTGCGGTGCAAACGTAATTGGAGATGGAATTGCGCCAGATGTTGCGAGTGATGTCCTGGTTGGTCATGGGTGATTTTTAGGAGCCGCGGCCCTTATCGTTTCTGGGAACGCGCCAGGCAATCGGCCAGTTTCGCAGCAAGCACCTTGACGTGCGGCTCCATTAAAATGGTGTCGTGGTTCCCGGGAACAATATGCGCTTCGATGTCAGCGGCCAGGCTTGGCCACCCATAAAGCGGGTCCGCCACCTGCGCGGGATCATTTTCCTTCGCGTTGAATAAAATGACCTTTCGCGGGTAGCGGCGAACATCGTAAAAATTCAACGCCTCGATATTGGTGTGATAGACGTGTTCGAGCTGGGCAAGATGCTCAGAGCTTTTCTCCACCGTGGTTGCGTCCGCTTCCGATTTGTCCACCTTGCGAAAGCGCATTTCATTTTCCCGTTTCACGCCGCGATAATATTTAACTTTTTCCCCGAGATACCTGTTCCATTCCCGCGGTTTCATACTTAGGAGGCATCCAACCCGGCGCCCATAATAACGAATGTTGGAATAAGACGGGGCAGGAGCCGGCGTCTCGATCAGCGCTATCAGGGCGATTTCCTGGCCGGCGGCGAGCAGTTGATGTCCCATTTCCACTGCGACAATTCCGCCGTAACACCAGCCACCGAGATAATAGGGGCCCTGCGGTTGGAGCGACCGCATTTGCTGAATGTAGTACGCAGCCATTTCCTTAACCCGAGTGTGGCTGTCTTCCTTGCGGCCAAATCCGATTGACTGAAATCCATAGCAAGGTTGCTCC
>JBDSIW010000567.1:0-4137 GCA_039917795.1 Verrucomicrobiota bacterium
CCAAAATTTAATCTGGATGACTTTTTTCAAGTATCAAACCCGGTCCCTGGGCGAACTGGAGCAAAAGGAAATGATCAGCGCGAGCGAGCGCAAACAGCTGGATACCGCTTACGATTTTTTGCTGCGCGTCCGAAATGAGGTCCACTATTTTCTCGACCGGCCCATCGACGTATTGAGCAAGAGCATTCAAGCGACAGTTGCCCACAACCTCGAGTACCGGGATCGCTCTCCCAGCAAACGGCTCGAGGAATTCATGCACGATTTTTACAACCATTCGCGCAACATTGATCTCATCACCCGGACCGTGGAGCAGCGGCTCGCGCTCTTGCCCCGCCTCAGCCTGATCCCGTCGTTTCGACGCATGTTGCAAACGCACACCAACCGGATGCGCCAGCAGTTGATTGACGGCTTTAAGATTCTGGATGGCGAAATTCACCCGCTCACGCCGCATGTTTTCCGCGACCGCCCGAAACGGCTGATGCGCGTTTTTCTCTACGCGCAACAGCGGGGTTTGAAACTTCATCCCGACCTGACGCAATTGATTCGCAACAACCTTCCACTGGTCAACAATCCCTTCCTGCGGGACGCCCATGTGCGGGCGACGTTTTTGGAAATTCTCGACCAACGCGGCGTAGTGGCGCCCATTCTCCGCAGCATGCACGAGGTCGGCATGCTGGGAAAATTTCTCCCCGAATTCGGGCGGCTCACTTGCCTGGTCCAGCATGAGTTTTATCATCAATACACCGCCGACGAACACACGCTCGTCTGCATCGAGAAGCTGGACCAGATCCAAAACGCGAAGACGCTGCCATTCGAAACCTACGCGGAATTGTTGCAGGGAGTCGAGCGGCCCTACGTCCTTTATCTTGCTTTGCTCCTGCACGATTCCGGCAAGGCCGCCCGCACCGGACGACACGAACAGCTGGGCAGCCAGCTCGCCCTGAAAGTCGCCCGCCGCCTTGGGCTCGATGGCGCCACGACTCACACGTTGAGCCTCGTCATCGAACATCATTTGACGATGGCGCAGGTTTCCCAGCGGCGCGACCTGGATGACCCGGCAGTCATTCAAAATTTTGCGCGCCAGATTCAAACGGTGGAGAACTTGACTTTGCTCACGCTCCACACGTTCGCCGATTCCATGGGAACGAGCGATCAGCTCTGGAATGGTTTCAAGGATTCGCTGCTCTGGAGCTTGTATCAGAAGACCCGAAAATTGCTCGAAGGCGGCTCGGAGTTTTATCGCGCCGAGGAACGGCAACGTGAACTTTTAGCCGATGAAGTCCAACGGCTCATGCCCCCAAGTTTCAGCCATGAGGAGATGCAGGCCCACTTCGCGAACCTGCCTTCGCGCTACTTCCAGATCAATAACGCGAACGAAGTGCTGACTGACCTGACCCAGGCCCATCGCTTCATGCAACGACAATTGTCGGAAAAGGAGGAAGCGCTCTCGCCCGTCATCTCCTGGCATAACGAGCGGGACCGCGGCTACACCTCGCTCCATGTTTGCACCTGGGATAGAACGGGCTTATTTAGCAAGATTGCAGGCTCCCTCACGGCTTCCGGCTTGAATATTTTGAGCGCGGAAATCATCACGCGCGGCGACGGAATCATCCTCGACACTTTTTTTGTGACGGACGTGAATACCGGCCTTGTGGCAAAACGGGAGGAGCGCGAAAAGTTCGAAACGCTGATCAACCAAATTTTGACCGAAGAAGAAGTGGATCTTGCCGCGCTGATCAAACTGCAAACCACCGTGAGGCCCTACAAGTTCTTTGAAGGCGAGCGCATCCCTCCGGCGGTGTACTTCGACAACGAGACGTCGGAAACCCGGACCATTCTCGAAGTTGAAGCTGAAGATAAAATCGGTTTGCTCCACGGCCTCTCCCAAGTCTTGAACGACCTGAGCCTGGATATTTACGTGGCCAAAATCTCCACGGAAAAGGGCGCGGCCTTCGACAGCTTTTACATCACCGAGGAAGACGGGAACAAAATCACTTCACCAGAGCGCCAAAAAACGATTGAAAAAAAATTGCGCTCAGCGATCAACCGCCTTGGCTGAATTTGCCTTTGACCTTCGTTTGGTGAATCGTAATGTCAGACAATGAAGCACATGGGGAAAGCATCGCAGGCGGCGCGCAAACTGATCTTCGTCACTTTTATCCTGCTCGCCGCGCTCCTGGCGGTGGGGTTGATTGGAAAATTCGTTGGCGGTCTCATTCTCGCTCTCGGCTCCGTCCTCATCGTCATCTGGATTCTCTTCGTCCTTTTCACCCTTTATTTCTTCCGCGACCCATCAGCCACTGTGCCTGCCGGAAAAAACCTGGTTGTCTCCCCCGCGCACGGAACCATCGACGTGATCGACGAAACTACTGAAAATGAATTCATGGGCGGGCGCTGTAAGCGCGTCTCCATCTTTCTAAATGTCTTCAATGTCCATGTGCAGCAATCTCCCGCGAGCGCAAACGTGGGTTATCTCAAGCACACCTCCGGCTTATTCCTCAATGCCATGAAAACGGATTCCGCGACTCACAATGAGAACGTCCTCATCGGTTTTGTCCCCTCCGAAAATCCCGCCGAAAAAATCGGCGTGCGCCTGATTGCGGGATTGATCGCGCGCCGGATTATTCCATGGGTGACGGTCGGTGACGAAGTGGCGGCAGGCGAGCGGATCAGCCTGATTCAGTTTGGATCGAGAGCGGATTTGTATTTGCCTCAGCACTACAACATTCGTGCGAAAATGGGCGACAAAGTAGTGGGCGGCGAAACGATCATCGCGTCAAAAAATTAACTATGGCGAATTCACTGCAAGGCGATCCGTCTGACCAGGAACAGAAGCTAAAAATTTATTTTCTGCCGAACCTGATGACGGCCGGAAATCTTTTCTGCGGCTTCCTCGCGTTGACCAAAATTGTCGAGGCTGATCCACAACGCAGCGATTTCACCACCATCATCCGCCACGCGCTTTTCTTTATCCTGCTCGCCTGTATTTTTGATTTGCTGGATGGACGCGTCGCGCGGATGGGTGGGAACGAAAGCCCTTTTGGGCGCGAGTTTGATTCGCTGGCCGATATTATTTCCTTCGGGGCGGCCCCGGCTTTTCTTGTCCACCGCATCTTGCTCGACGGAGTTTTCATCCAGCATCCCCAAGTGGGCTGGTTCATCGCGTCGGTTTATTTGATTTGCGGCGCCTTCCGACTCGCTCGCTTCAATTGCCTGGCGACGATGCCCGGCGGACAGGGCGGCGGCGGGACGGAATTCCTTGGCTTCCCGATCCCGGCGGCAGCGGGACTGGTCGCATCGCTTACGCTTTTTCTCATGTGGGTGGAGGACAAAAATTTCTCGAAGGGCAATTGGCGGTTCGTCCTGCCGGTGATCATGGTCTTTCTTTCGCTGATGATGGTAAGCCAGGTGAAATATCCCACCTTCAAAAAACTCGATTTCCGCGCGCAACGAACATTCCCGAAAATGGTGGGGATCGTTTTGGTGTTCGGGCTGTTTGTGGTGTTTCGTGATTGGATTCTGCCGTTCATTCTTCCCCTGGTCTTCACCGCTTATTTGATCTACGGATTCATCCGCCCTCGTATCTCAAGGAAAATGAGGCACGACATCGAGGACGAGAACGATGATGACGATCCTTCTTCCGTGACCGTTTGAGCCATGTTCGATCAGCACCCCAATGTTTTGGCGGCTCTGACAGGATTCATTAGCGGCCTGCTTCTATCGGTTCCCGTCGGGCCAGTCAACGTCACCATTATCAATGAAGGAGCCCGGCGTGGTTTCCTGTGGGCATTCCTGATCGCGATGGGAGCGGTATCGATGGACCTGATCTATTGCACCATTGCGTTTACCGGCTTTGCATCATTCTTTGGAAACCGGCTCGTCAAAGCGGTGATGGAACTCTCCTCCTTTGTCTTCATGCTTTACCTGGGAGTAAAATTCCTGAAAGCCAACGCGCTGCCTGATACCCATAAAATCGAGGTGCGGATCGAGGAAAAATTTCGTCCCCACTCCGCGTTCATGATTGGATTCGTTCGCGTGATGGGAAACCCGGGCGTGCTGCTGTTTTGGATCATTCTCGCCGCCAACTTCATTTCCCGTGATTGGGTCGAGCCCGATGGTCCGGGCAAATTCTCCTGC
>JBDSIW010000568.1:0-5312 GCA_039917795.1 Verrucomicrobiota bacterium
TTTCAAGCCGCAACAGTTCAGCGGGCCAACCTTGATCGCGTTGATTAAGAATCCTGAAGTGCTCCTGCGCACCAGCGCCAAAGCCAGCCCGCCGATTTCGCCAGGGATGCTTTCGCTTAATTTGACCGTGGTTCCCCAACCGGAAACCGACCTGGTCACGCTAATCCTGAAGGGCAATCGTTCGCCGAAAGACACCGTCAGCCTCCTGAATCTTTACGCGTCGGAGTTTGTGCGGTTCACCCAGGAAATGCAATCCAAGGAGGCTGAATCGATTGTCGCCTACGTGAGCGAGAAACTGGGGAAAGTGGAGGGCGAACTCGCGAGCGTGGACGCCGAGATGAAGAAGCTTCCGCCGGAGGCGAAAATTTCGAGCAGCGACAAATTGACTGAAACCTACCTCGTGCAACTCAGTGAACTTGAGGTGAAATACGAGTTGGCCAGGATGGACCTGGAGCGCAACAACCCGATCAACGACAAACTACAGGCGGCGCGCGCGGAACTTGCCGGGTTGCTCGTGAAATACACCGAGGCCCATCCTTCCGTGCAGGACGCGCGGCTCAAAATCAAAACGTTTGAAGCGGAACTCGCCAGCACCGGCACCAACATCGTCAAGTTTGGCGCCACATCGGCAGGACGCACGACCGAGGCGCTCCTCGCCCAGACCCAGACGGTTGAAAAACAAGCCGAGCAGCTCCGCGTGCTCCGCGACCAGGTCCGCGCCAAGCTCAATGGACTTTCCGAGCGCAGCATGGATTACGCGATGATCAAGAGCCGTTTTCAATCGCTGGAAACTTTACGCTCCATGCTGGCGAGTCGCCAGCGTGAGGCACAGTTGTCCGTCGAGAGCGCGCTGGGATATTTTCAAGTGTTCACTCCCGCCAGCCTCGATCGCGTCAGCACCAAGGGCCACGTGAAAAAAGGTTTGTTGATCAGCGCAGTTGGCGCATTCCTCGGGATGCTCGCCATCGCCGGGCTGATTCTGCTGACCGAAGTGTTTGATGATCGCATCAAGACGGCCAGCGACCTGACGCGCGTCACTGACCTGCCGCTGCTCGCCACGCTGGGCAGTTTGGATTCGATGAACGCAAAGGAGCAACATGCGTGGGCCTTCCGCACCTGGACGATTCTCAAAGGCAAACTCAGCGCCAGCCAAACGCAGGGAATGGTGTGCGGATTTATTGCGGCGAACCACGGCGAGGGCTGTTCAACGTGGATCAACATGTTGATCAAGACCGCCAACCAACGCGGACTACGCGTGCTGACGGTCGCCACCACACCTTCCGAGGAGCCGCCCGTTCATCCCCACGAATCTGCAACCGAAAAAGATGCCGAGGGAGTTTCCACCACCATGCTTTCGCCGACCGCGTTCGCGTTTCCCGCGCAGGTTTCGCAACAACTCAGCGACCCGAATGCGCAATCGATTGTGCATATCCCGTTGCCCGGCTGGGTCTGGAATCTCGAGCGCCGGACGCAATGGCAAACCGCCCTCGATCATTGGAGCCAGATTGAAAACCTCGTCCTGCTCGTGGAACTGCCACCGGCTTCGGAACCGGAATCCGTTCTGCTCGCGGAAAAACTTCCGCAACTGATCTGGCTGGCTGACAGCGGAAAGCCACGAGTCCATGAGACGCGCACGTACCTTGAAACGTTGCGTCACGCCGGGTGCAATCTCGTTGGCGCGGTCTTGAATCATGAACCCGCCTCGTTCTGGCACAGGAATTTCGTCCGCCGCTTTGGTTTGGGCGCGGTGTTGTTCGCGCTGAGTTTTTCATCGGCGCAAGCTGCAGAGCCCGCTGAAGAAAATTCCACGAATGCGCCGCTGGCTTTCTCGGTGACTTCCCCGACGCAACGCGCCAACTGGCAGAAGCGATTGACCCTTGGGCCGGGCGACGTCCTCACCCTTGGATTCTACGGCGAGACCAACCTGACCAAGACCGACGTAGTGATTCGATCCGACGGGAGGATCAGTTATTTGCAGGCGCACGATATTCTTGCCACCGGCCTGACCGTCGATGAATTGCGCGATAAATTCAACCAGGAGCTGGCCAAGTATTTTCGGTCTCCGCGTGTGCTCATTAGTCCGGTGGCCTTCAACAGCAAAAAGTATTATGTGCTGGGCAAAGTGATTTCCAAGGGAGCCTTCACGCTCGACCGTCCGATGACGATTGTTGAAGCCGTCGCGCGAGCGCAAGGATTGGAAACAGGCGTCCTGAATCGCAACAGTGTTGACCTGGCGGATCTCGACAAAAGCTTCCTGATTCGCGACGGCAAGCGTGTGCCGATCGATTTCGGAAAATTATTCCAGCAAGGCGATCTCTCGCAAAATATCCCGATCGAGCCGAACGATTACCTCTATTTTCCGTCGGCCACGCTCAAGGAAGTTTACGTCGTGGGTGAAGTGACCCGCCCGGGCGTGGTGGCTTACAACCCGGACACCTCGATCCTGTCGGCGCTGTCGGACCGGGGTGGATTCACCCGCCGCGCCTATAAATCGCACGTCCTAATTATCCGCGGGTCGCTCAATAACCCGGAAACCTTTATCGCCAACACCGCGGAAATGGTGGACGCGCGCCGCGCCGACTTCCGGCTCCAGGCGAAGGATATTGTTTACGTCAGTTCGCGCCCATTCATCAAAGCGGAAGAACTGCTCGATGTGGCCGCGACCTCCTTTATTCAATCGGCTGTCACTGCCTGGTCAGGTGGATACATCGGGCCGCTTATCAAAAAACCGTTTATTCCGCATCCATGAAATCGTCATTCGCCTTCACCGCACTTTTGGGAATTTTCCTGGCCGGCTGCCAGCATCCCGGTCCGAGGTTTGATCCGCGCCCGGACAGTCCAATGGCATGGGGAGTTTTCGAAACCGCGGAACCTGAGTTGCAAAGCGCAGGCTCAACCAACCGGGTCGGGAAAGATCTGCTAAAGCCGTCCGAGGAACTCTTCACGCTCGGCCCGGGCGACCGGCTGGAAATTGAATTGCTGGACGATCTCGGTTCGCGGACGACCACCACGGTCGGGCCGGATGGAAAACTTTATTTCAATCTGCTCCCCGGCCTGGACGTTTGGGGGCTGACCCTCACGCAGACCAAGGAATTGTTGGAAAAGGAATTTGCGAAATTCATCAAGGAGAAGCCGCAGGTTTCGCTCACCCTGCGCGACATCGCCAGCAAACGCGTCTGGCTGCTGGGCCGTTTCCAGGCGCCCGGAGTTTATTCGATGACGAATTCCACAACGTTGCTTGACGCTGTACTCTACGCGGGCGGGCCCGCCACAATTGTGGGCGAAAGAGATCTTGCCCAAGCCAACAGCAGTGACGAGCTGGCTGACTTGCAACGCAGCTTTGTCATTCGCAAAGGAAAAATTCTGCCGGTGGATTTCACCGCACTGCTCAAGCAGGGCGATCTCTCGCAGAACATATTTCTCGCGGCGGATGATTTCATTTACATGCCAGCGGCCACATCGCGAGAAGTTTACGTAATGGGCGCGGTGGCCGATCCTCGGGCCGTTCCCTATTCCGAGGGGCTTACCCTGGCTGGAGCCATTGCCCACGCCGGCGGCAAAATTCAGTACGCCTATCTTTCTCACGTGGCGATCGTGCGCGGCTCATTGACCGACCCGAAGATTGCCATCGTTGATTACAAGGATGTGCTGTCGGGAAAGGCGCGGGATGTGAAGCTGGAGCCGCGCGACATTGTTTATATTCCGCTCAAACCGTATCGAATCCTCTCGCGCTACGCCGATTTGATCATGAATACTTTTGTCAGTTCTGTCGCGATCAACGAAGGGGCGCGCGCCGTTCTGAAAAATCCTCCTCCGACCTCGGGAATCCTGATTCCATTCGGCAGCACAATTACGGTCACGCCACAGGCTCCGGCGCGATAATCCAACGCGGACGAATTCACCCGGCGCTCGTGTTCGCCACCCGGGTAACGGGATAGGCCACGCGAAATGGTTACCGGCGGGGCCAACACTTCTGATCAGCTGAGTTTTGGATCAGACCGAACCGGCCCGGAGCGATACATTTGGGACTTTCACGGCGAACAATTCCGGCGGGCAAACGTTAGTGCTGACACCGTATTCCAGCGGTTCGGGTCCCGACGCTCAAATCAATCTCCATCAGGTTCGCGACATCACCTCCACTCTCGCTCCCGCGCCCGGCATTCGCAGCATCGCAGTTTCGGGGGCGACTCTAACGCTGATCGCCACGAATGGTCCGGCGAACGGCTTCTTTGTGTTGCTGCAAAGCGGTAATATTGCTTTGCCCGTTTCCCAGTGGACGCGCGTGGTAACCAACTCGTTTGACGGAAGCGGCAACACCAGCTTTTCCGCCAATATCGTAAATCCGTCCAACCCCCAACAATTCTACATTCTGCGGACTCAACCGTAGCCGCGAGAAATTGCGGAAGAGTTTGCGGGTGACAAACAGGTTTTCGCTAAAAAGAAGTCGATGACCTTAAGGATGGCGCGCTTCTTTTGGAATGGAAACGGCGGGAGATTTAACCTGCAGATTTTGCACGGCTTCCCGGGTTCGCTGAACGGTTTTGTCGGGTAGAATGCCGAGGTAAAGCATTCCTGCCGCACAGACCAACAGGACGAATCGCGCCGGAACGGAAATGGCGATGGGCGATAGATCAGTTGGCTCCTTCGACCAATAAACTGCGCGAATCACGCCAAAATAGTAGTAAAGCGAAATGACCACTCCAATGATTGTGACGCCCACGAGGCAGTAATAGGCGGAGTCGCGCCCGCCTTGTTCAACAACCGCTTTGAGCAGCAGGAATTTTCCAAAGAATCCGGCGAGGGGCGGAATTCCCGCGAGTGAAACCATGGCGAGAGTAAGAACGGCGGCGAGCAGCGGCGATCGCTGACTCAACCCGGCCAGGACGGAGATGTCCTCGGATTCTTTTCCACGCGTGACGAGCGAAATAACCATGAACGCCGCCAGCACCGAGAACAAGTAGCCGGAGAGGTAATACAAGATCGCGGAGAACCCAGCCTGGCTCAGTGCCGCGAAGCCGAGCAAAAGATAACCCGCATTGGCGATGCTCGAATAGCCGAGCAGTCGTTTGAGGTTGCGCTGCGGAATGGCGCCGAGATTTCCATAGAGAATCGTGATCGCCGAAATGCCGATGAGCAGCTTGTGCGACTGGGCGGCGATTTGCGGGACCGCAGTGAACAGGACGCGGAGCAAAAGGATAATTCCCGCCGCCTTCGAGCCGACGGCGAGGAACGCAGTCGCTGGTGCGGGAGAACCCTGGTAAACATCCGGCGCCCAGATTTGAAACGGCACCGCGGCAATTTTAAATCCCAGC
>JBDSIW010000569.1:0-10544 GCA_039917795.1 Verrucomicrobiota bacterium
CGGACAGCAGTCGTTCCGGACGATATCCGAATTTGCAGGATTCGCCGGCAATATTGATCTCGAGAAGAATCCGCATCGTCTTCGCTGAATTGCTGGCGAACTTATTGATCTCCCCTGCGAGGTTCAGGCTATCGACGCTTTGGATCATTTCAAAAAAATGGACAGCGTCACGACACTTGTTGGACTGGAGATGCCCGATCATTTGCCAGCGCAAATTTCCCGGGCATATCGAGATCTTCAACTTGGCTTCCTGAACCTTGCTTTCCCCGAAAACTTGAATGCCCGCCTCCGCCGCAGCGCGGATGGCCTCGGGCGGCTGGCCTTTGCTCACCGCGAGCAAAGCCACGGATGAGGAATCGCGCCCGGCGCGGGCGCAAGCAGAATCAATTCGTGTCTGAACCGCTTTTAAGTTTGAACAAATTTCCATTCGCTTTTATTTGCCGGAACGGTGGAGAGCCGGCGAAGTGATCGCGCGTAGATTTTTTGCGGCGTTCTGCCGCGGGCAAAGACTAAGGAAGTTGCTCGATCGAAATATCCTTGTAAAAAATTTCCGGTTGTCCGCCGCCGTGGACCTGCAATCCAATTATCCCGCTGGGCGCGATCGCATCATCCTGTTCGGTGTAATCGACGGTTTGCAATCCGTTCAACCAGACTTGGATTTGCTTTCCTTGGCAGCGAATTTTGTAATCGTTCCATTCGCCGCGTCGCAAAACTTTATTCACTTCGTTCATGTTGGATTGCACCAATACTTTATTGCGGCGCGATTCGTCATACAGACAACCCCACCAGGAAGGATCGCCGATGTCTGCCTGGTAGCCGGCCGCTTCAAAATCATTCGGCACGCGCTGGTTGCGAAACTGCACGCCGCCATTTAGAAAACCGTTCGTGCCGGTGAGCTTGAACTTGAGGCTCAAAACGAAATTGGTGAACGAGCGTTCCGTGCAAATGAATTCATTGTGCGGGATCGTGGTTTTTCCGTCGCCGCCCACGATGGAACTTTCCGCAATGTGCCATGTTTTGTTCGTGTCACCTTCCCAACCGCGAAAGGTTTTGCCATCGAATATCGAAACTTTCTGGCCAACAGAAACGGATGAGTGGCCATTCCTGTGCGCGCAACCTGCCGCCAGAATTGCGAAGACGACTACCGAAAGAATCTGTTTCATAGAGTTTAAAAAACCTTCAACCAAATGCCTCGACAATGGCTTCCGTGCCGCTGTTCCCGATGATTTTCACCCGCTGCCCTTTGGAAATCATATCGCCTTGCGAAATCACGTCGATGATTTCCTCTCCAAATTGCGCCTTGCCTCCGGGACGCAGTGACGAGATCGCCACGCCAACTTGTCCTTCGCGAGCATTTTGTTTTTCCTGGAGTTGAAAGTCGGACAACACCCCACTGGCCGCGTGCGATGCCATCGCGCCGTAGAGGTGGGTCTTTGGAAAATAACGCATGATCAGCAGCGCAATTACGGTCGAAACGAACAGCGCGAGCCCGACTTCCTGCAAGGGCGCGGTCAATTGAGGAATGGATGGTACCCGCGGCGCACCCGGATAAACATCGACCATGGCCATGACCAACGAGACGAGAATCAGCGTCGCGCCAATTAATCCGGGAAGAATCGTTCCGGGATGGACGAACAATTCCGAAGCCAGCAACGCCAGTCCGACGATGAAGACAGCGATCCATTCCGCGCCCGACAATCCCGCGACGTAGCCGCCCAGAAAATAAATTGCGAACGCCACGATCCCGATAATTCCCGGCAACCCGAACCCGGGTGTCTTGAATTCAATGTAACAGCCGATCACACCGACGATGAGCAAGAGCGGGCTGATTGCATTGATCCAGGTGCCGAGTTTCTCGACGCCGGTCGGAGAAATCCGGGTGACGGTGGCCCCGCGAAGGTTGAGTTTGAGGAGAAGGGCGTCCAGCGATTCGACCGTGCCGGCTGAGAGAAGGGGTTTAGCTGGAGTTCCGTATTCCTGTTTCGCCTCAAGGTCCGTCAGGGTGAGGATTTGCCCTTTCTCATTTAAAACTTTGCCGTCTATTTTTAATTCCTTGGTCTTTTTCACCATCGCGTCTACCACTTCGACGTTGTGCCCGTTTTTTTCCGCGTTGGCGCGAATCCGAGCGCTGATCGCCGAGCTCATTTTCGCCTCGACCGTATCGGGCATGGCCTCGACTCCGCCGCCTCCGGGCGAAAGCATGATGGGCGCAGCGGCTCCAATCACACTCTGCGGCGCCATGTAAATCTTTTGCGTAGCGAAAGAAATAAACGCCCCGGCCGAAAACGCCTTGCGATTCACGTAGGTCACGGTTTGACCTTTGAATTCGCCCAGGATCTCAATGATCTTTTCCGTGACATCAACGCGCCCGCCGTTTGTGTCCATGTCGATGACCAGAACGTCGGCGTGCGACTGCATGGCTTCCTTCACCCCGCGGCGCACTAGATAAACGAGCGGCGGCATGATGTCTTCACGGATCGGCAGAACGTAAACTTTCTTTGGCGCGACTTCCGTGGCGCGCGAGGGAGCCGGAACCAAACCCGCAAGGCAGAGGAGAGATACCAGCCAGGTTTTCATGAAAAAATCGTACGGCATTTCAAGATGGCAGGCAAGCGGATCAGAAAGCACCGAAACCCCCGTTGCGCATTTTGTCTGGCAACTTATCTTGCAAAGGAGATGCGCGTCGTAATTCAAAACAGCAAGAGCCATTTGTATTTCGCGGGCTGAAAAGTGTGGGTGCGTGACCAGGAAAAAGCGCTGGATTTTGAAAAAAACTCTCGCCGCGATTCACTTCATCAAATCCGGCCATCGATCTGACGACATGCATGTGGTCATGTCCCTGGACGACGCCAGCCACGATTATTGGCTCGGTTCCGACGAGCTTGGTTAGTCTTTCGGCAGGTCAAATTCCAGAACGGTTTCCGAATCGTTGCGCGGCGACGTGATCTTCATTTTCTTCAATTGCCAACGCCCGTCGATTTTTTTGAAGCTGCTTCCACCCAGTGAAAATTCCTTGACCAGTTTTCCATTGCGATCAAAGCCCTCCGCGATCAGCGGGCTTCCACTCTCTTTGTCGATGTAGGATTTAACCCGCACCACCGTGGCGGCTCCGGGATTCACACTCTCCAAAACGTAGCAGGGCTGGCCGAGCCGCATTTCGCCTTTTAATTTTTTTTGCTGCGGCCAATGAAAAAAGTCGAGGCCCAATTCGGTCAGCCAAAAATCCGAACCAGCCAGTTGAATCGAGGCGTCAGCGGGTGCGAGAGATTTTGTTTCCGGCAAAGGCGATTGGGGCGACGCCGCCCGCGCGTATAAATATTGATTGTGACCGTCGAGCGAATGGATCACGACCAGTTTCTCTGCGCCGGAACTCGTCGTCGCGCGAGTTTCGTAAATCACCTGCCAGGTATTTCCATTGGTCACCACTTTGCAGACCACGGGAATATCTTCGCGGCGGTGTGGCGCGCGAATTTTCAAAACCCCGGAGATTTCGGAGTTTTCCACCGGTTGCGCCTCGCGCAGTTGAGTTGCCAACTCGGCTCCGTTGGCTGGCTCGGGTGGCGGTGATTCCGCGAGATCCACCCGGCAGAATAAAATGATGACGAGCGCCCAAAGGCGTCTCGGGAAAATTATTTTGGACACAAGGCGAGGGGAATGAGTTGAGAAATGTGTTTCACAAAATCCACTTTCATTTTGCTCCGGACCTCGGTTGGAACTTCCAGCCAATCGTTTTTATTTTGCTCCGGCAAAATGAGTTGCTTGATTCCCGACCGAGATGCCGCCAGGACTTTTTCCTTAATGCCCCCGACGCGGAGGACGCGGCCGCGCAAACTGATCTCGCCCGTCATCGCGAGATCGGAACGGACTTTCCGCTGCATCAACAACGAAGCGAGCGCCACGACGATGGTTACTCCGGCGCTGGGACCGTCTTTCGGCGTCGCGCCTGCGGGAACATGGATGTGGATGTCGCGCTTATCGAAGTCGGCGAGGTCAATTTTCAAATTGGCACCTTGGCTGCGAAGGAAACTCAACGCCGTTTGCGCGCTTTCTTTCATCACGTCACCGAGCGAGCCCGTTAAAATCAAACTTCCTTTCCCCGGCATCCGCGTGGCCTCGATAAAAAGAATTTCACCTCCCACTGGCGTCCAGGCCAATCCGATGGCGATGCCGTATTCCGTGATTCGCTCAGCCTCCTCGGAAATAAATTTTGGCGGGCCGAGGAGGCGGGTCAATTCCTTCGGGGAAATGGTCAACGGCTCGCTGGCCTGAGTTTGCGCTACTATTTTCCGCGCGGCTTTGCGGGTGAGCGAGGCGATTTCGCGCTCGAGCTGGCGAACACCTGCTTCCCGAGTGTAATCCTGAATCAAGTGCCGCAAGGTTGAATCAGGAAAGCGCACCAGTTTCTTTTTCAGCCCATGCTCTTCCATCTGGCGGGGCACGAGGTGACGCCGGGCGATTTGAAGTTTCTCGGCGGCAGTGTAACTGGGAATCTCAATCACCTCGAGGCGGTCGCGCAGGGCGGGATGAATCGGGTCCAGCCAATTGGCAGTGGTCAGGAACAAAACCCGCGAGAGATCGAACGGCAAATCAAGGTAGTGATCCGTGAAGGTGGCGTTTTGAGTGGGATCGAGAACTTCGAGTAATGCGGAGGAGGGATCGCCGCGAAAATCGGACCCGACCTTGTCAATTTCATCCAGGAGTATGACGGGATTCCTGCTCTCGACGCGGCGCAAAGTTTGAATGATTCGCCCCGGCAACGCGCCGACGTAGGTGCGCCGGTGTCCGCGGATTTCGGCTTCGTCACGCAATCCACCCAGCGAGATGCGGGCGAATTTTCTTCCCAAGGCGTCGGCCACGCTTTTGCCGAGGGAAGTTTTTCCAACGCCGGGCGGACCGACCAGACATAAGATGGGTCCTTTTAGCTGATGCTTCAATTTGATTACCGCGAGAAATTCCAGCAGCCGGTCTTTCACTTTCGTCAGGCCGAAATGTTGTTCGTCGAGAATTCGGGCCGCGGCTTTCAGGTCGAGTTTGTCTTCAGTCGATTTCGACCAAGGCAAATTGATCAGCCAATCGAGGTAATTACGCGTCATCGTGTACTCGGCGACTGCGGGCGACATTTGCGCGAGCCGCTCGAGTTCCTTGAGCGCCACATTTTTCACTTCCTCGGGAAGCTGGTTTTTCTCAATTTGTTCGCGGAGGGAAATGGCTTCCGTGCTGGCGGGATCGTTCTCGCCGAGTTCACGCTGGATGGCGCGAATCTGTTCGCGCAAAAAGAAATCGCGCTGATTTTTCGACATCGAGCTGACGACTTCGCTTTGAATCTTCGATCCAAGGGTTAAGACCTCGAGCTCGCGATGAAGCAACGGTAATAAGTTGGCGAGGCGATCCTTGACGGAGGCGGTTTCCAGCATTTGCTGCCGCTCCTCCAGACTCAGATTCAAATTAGCGGCGATCAGATCCGCGAGTTTGCCCGGAGCCTGGGTATTTAGCGCCGCCACTTTGACCTGCTCGGAAAGTGTGGGTGATAGCTTGATGACTTCTTCAAATTGCCGCTCCGCATTCCGGCTCAGCGCGGTGATCTCGAGGGAATCCTCCACGACATCGAGCACCTTTTCGATTTTTGCGACGAGATACGGTTGGGTAGAAGTGAATTCGCCGATGCGAAATCGTCGCACGCCTTCCACCAGAACGCGCACGGTGTTGTCGGGAAATTTCAGCATCTTCACGACGCGGGCAGCGCAACCGTGCGTGTAAAGATCTTCGGGAACCGGATTATCGACTTCGGGCTTGCGCTGCAGGACGAGGCCCACGAATCGATCGCCGGCCACCACGTCGTCAATCAGCCGGATGCTTTGGGTGGTTTCCACGAGCAATGGAGCCACCATACCGGGAAAAATCACGATGTCGGAGAGCCCAAGGATCGGGAGAGTTTCGGGCAGAGATTTGGTCCAGACCTTTGTGCCGGACGGATCGGCAGTTCCTGAGGTGCCCAGGATATCGATCAACTGGGAATCGGGCGTGGTCATATTGTTTTCCATTACATGCCCTCGCCAGGGAAAAAGTTCAGGGGAAATTAAGCGCCGGAATTGGAAACCGATAATCGCTTTGGAGCAAGGCTGGCGGCCACAGGGACATCGATTCTCAAAAATCCATTCTGGTAGGCGGCTTTCGCCTCGGACAGGTCGTATCCCGCCGGCAATTCAATAATGCTCTCGAAAGTTCCGTAATTAATTTCCATCACCAGGAATTTGCATTTCGGCGCTCGGCAACCATCAGGTCGCTGCCCGCTGATGCGCAGGCGATTTCCTTCGATGGTCAACTCCAAATCTTCGCGGCGCATTCCCGCAAGCTCGACCTTAATCACCACGCCGCTATCGATGACATAAACGTCGGTGTTGGGAACCCAATTGGTATCCACCTCTCTGCTTTGGGACGATTGCAAGCGTTTTGAGAAATGCAATGTGGAACTAACTTTGCACATAGCCATGTCGGGAAAATATCTTAGCAGATAATGTTAATCAAGTTTACTTCATTTTCATGATGATTTGCCCACGCTCACCTTTGCGCGCATGAAAAATAATCGACGGCTTTGAGGCACCAGCTCCAGCAGTGGAGCAACCACAATGGGTATCGCGCTGGAAACTGAACTCCTTGCGCCGGAATTTTTGGTAGCCAAACACGGAAGCAGTGCCCGCCACGATGCTCAGCGCTGCAATTTCCTGCCAGTCCATGAGACCAAGATACGCTGAATGGCTTCGGGAGCAACCGAAGATTGGGGGGACCGGACAGGATAATGTTTTTTTCCGCCCGAATCTGATTCGTGGCTCGACAATATTTCCACTGCCCATTGAAATCCGTCATGCCGGAAAAGACCTTTCAACATTTTCACCGTGTCACTTATTCCGAATGTACCGTGGGCAATCATATTTATTACGCGCGGTATCTGGATTTGCTCGAGGAAGCGCGCGGAGAATTTTTCCGGTCGCTGGGAATTCCGCTGCTCCAGTTGCAGGCGGATGGCACCATTTTTCCGGTGATTGAATCCCACGTGCGCTACAAGATGGCTGCCCGTTACGACGACTTGCTCGAGATCGAAACGTGGCTCACGCGATTGCAGGGCGTGCGAATCAACTTCGCCAGCCGGGTGCGAAATCAAGCTGGCCAATTGGTGCTGGAAGCCGAGACGTTTCATGCCTGTGCGGGTTGGGACGAGAAACCCAAACGCATTCCCCAGAATGCGCTCGAAGGTTTGCGGATTTATTTACACGAAGGCGATTCCTGAAGATTGTTGCGTGACTTTGCGGTTTCTTCGTGGCACATGTCCGGCGTATGAAATCAAATTTCTTAGCATCCGTTTTGGGAATCGTCTTCCTCGCCAGCGCCTCGGGTTCATTCGCCGCCGAGCCGGGTGATTCCGCAGTGAAAAAGAGGGTGCCTCCGACTCCCCCGCCCGTTATCGAGGAGAAAAAAGTGTCGGCCAATGAAACCAACGAGGTGGCCATTATCAAAACCACGGAAGGCGAAATGGTGGTCGAGTTTTGGCCGGAGGTGGCGCCCAAGACGGTGGAAAATTTCAAGACGCTGGCCAAGAAGGGATTTTATGATGGGACCGCCTTTCACCGGGTGATCAAGGGATTTATGATTCAAGGTGGAGATCCCTACACGAAAGATGCCGCGAAGGAAGAAATGTGGGGCAACGGCGATCCTGGTTACAAAATCAAGGCTGAGTTCAATGACCGTCCGCACGTGCGTGGCGTTCTCTCTATGGCGCGTTCCAATGATCCCGATTCCGCAGGCAGCCAGTTCTTCATTTGCCATGGCTCTCCTAGCTTTCTGGATCACAAATACACCACGTTCGGGAAATTGATCAAAGGCGATGACGTCCTGGAAAAAATTGCCACCACCGCGACGCATCCGCCGGATCGCCCGGACAAACGCGTCGGAGTGGAAAGCATCAAGATTGTCCCGGCCAGTTCCGTGAAATAACTTCAAATTTTAATTCTTATGGAAACAAACGAACTCGCGGTCATCCAAACCACGGAAGGCGAAATGGTCGTCGAATTCTGGACCGACGTTGCGCCAAAAACGGTGGAGAATTTTAAGAAGCTGGCGAAAGATGGATTCTATGACGGCACGGCCTTTCACCGCGTCATAAAGGGCTTTATGATTCAAGGTGGCGATCCGCTCACCAAGAATGCAAAAGATGAAGCGCGTTGGGGCACCGGCGATCCGGGTTACAAAATCAAAGCGGAATTCAACAAGCGCCAACACAAACGGGGTGTTCTCTCCATGGCGCGCTCGCAACATCCGGATTCCGCAGGGAGCCAGTTTTTTATCTGTCACGGCGACCCGGCTTTCCTTGACGGGCAATACACCACTTTTGGAAAAGTAATCAAGGGCGACGATGTGTTGGAAAAAATCGCGACGACTTCGACGCATGCTCCCGACAGGCCGGACAAACGGATGGGCGTCGAGTCGATTAAGATTGTTCCGGCTGACCCCGCAAAATGATTTGTCTTTCGTGGAGTACTTCGCAATTGAACGCCGACTGAATCTAAAACAACAGTTGCCGCACCGCGCCGCGATCTCTATTGATGAACCCAGCTGAACTCGCTCCCATGCTTGTGGATCTGGGTTGCCCAAATGAAAGGTCAGTCGAGATGGCTTCACAACTGGACAAACGGGCGCAGCAATTGTCCGCACTCAAACAGAAATCCTACGACGAAGCGCTGATGCATTTGCTCGGGTTGATGAAGCAGGGTTGGGCTGCAAAGGAAAAGGGTTTGTGATCAGGCCCTGGGAGAAAATCAGTTCGAAAAAGCTGGGTGACTTTCGGGTTTTTTCACTTCGCTCGGATCTAAAAAAATCCCCGCGCACCGGCAAGGAGCACGACTTTTTCATCATCGATTCGGTCAACTGGGTAAATATTATCGCCGTAACCCCGAACCGGGAACTGGTAATGATCGAGCAGTTTCGCCAGGGCTCAAACACGGTGGAACTGGAAGTCCCGGGAGGCATGATGGATACCGGTGACGCTTCACCGGTGGAAACGGGCGGGCGTGAGTTGCGGGAAGAAACCGGTTACAGCGGCGATGGCGCGCGCGTGATCGGGAAAATTTTCCCGAACCCTGCGATCATGAGCAATACCTGCTTTACGGTCCTGATCGAAAACTGCCATCGAAGCCACGAAACTCAATTTGACTGCGGCGAGGATATTGTGACGCGGCTGGTGCCGATTTCCGAACTGCCCGCCTTGGTATCACAGGGCAAAATTTCCCACGCTTTGGTGGTGGTAGCGCTTTATCATTTCGAACTTTGGCGGAAGAGAACCCCGGCATCGGCATCGTAGTTTTTCCCCGATGGAAATTCGCAGGAAAGGTTGAGGCGAAAAAGAGGCTTGTTGCGGATTGAGCAAATTCGGGACGCGCTGATAGTTCCTCGTCGAAACAACAAGAAACCCAAAAAAAATATGAAAATTAACAGCTTGCAGGAACTCTACGTCGAGGAACTTCGCGACATTTACAGCGCGGAAACGCAACTGGTCAAGGCTCTCCCGAAGCTCGCCAATGCGGCGACTTCCGATGAATTGCGCGCGGCGCTGGAAGATCATCTCGAACAAACCAAGGAACATGTCACCCGCCTGGAGCAGATCTTCGAAAGCTTGAGCGAATCGCCCAAAGGGAAAAAATGCAAAGCGATGGAAGGTTTGTTGAAGGAAGGTGATGAACTCCTGGAAGAGGATATTGCCGACCACGTATTGGATGCGGCTCTGATCGCGGCGTGCCAACGCGTCGAACATTATGAGATCGCAGTTTATGGAACAGTCGTCACGTGGGCCAAATTGATGGGGCGCGATGAAGACGCTGACCTTCTCGGACAGACTTTGGACGAAGAGAAGGAAGCCGACGAGGGGTTGACCGATATCGCTGAAAGCACGATCAACGATGAGGCTGAAGAATCCGGCGATTCGGAAGAGGAGGAGAACGCTCCTTCTGCGAAGAAGTCCGGCAAAAACGGTTAAGCATTAATTGTATTTGAGTCCGACGGACCTCTGCGCTGCCAGTAGGCGCAGAAAGCGTCGGACTCTTTTTTGGCAAAAGGGCTTGGGTGATGAGTGAACAGAAGAAATGGGATGCGATCGTGGTCGGTGGCGGTTGCGCTGGCCTGTGTGCGGCTCTTTATCTCGCGCGGGCGATGAGGCGCGTTTTGGTAATCGACGGAGGCCGCTCGCTGGCCTTGTGGGAGCCGGAAGTGCAAAATTATTTCGGCTTTCCCGATGGCATTTCCGGACAGGAGTTGATCGAGAGAGGGAAAGCTCATTCGCAAAAATACGACGCTGAAATCGTGCAGGACGAAATTTCGGGTGCCAGCCACGACGGGTCGGGGTTTGTTCTTCAGGGGAAAACAGAAGTTTATCGCGCGAAGCGGGTTTTGCTGGCCACAGGTTCATGGCATATTCCCCCTGAGATTCCCCACGTGTCCGAGTGTCTCGGCCACAGCATGTTCTTTTGCAAAGACTGCGATGGCTTCCGCAATCAGGA
>JBDSIW010000570.1:0-3662 GCA_039917795.1 Verrucomicrobiota bacterium
AAGGGATGGACCGCCATTTCTTCAACTTCGTTGGCCTTGACCACGAAGCCCTGAAAGCACAACTCGCCAATGGTTCCGGCGACGGCGAAATGCTCGAGTGGGTCAACGCCAACGCCAAACCACCTCGCCAGCCGTGGGAAATCTCCGCGTGGAACAATTATCACGAACATCGAACACCGGACAGCGATGCGGAGACGTTCGCGTTCTTCGCGGAGAAAGTGGCAAAACTCAGCACGACACGTGAAGATATCCGAACGTGGTTTGACATGATGGATCTGGACGACCACTGCACTTTCGGCGGGAAGGCGTGAGATTGAGATCCAGTCGAGATCGCAAAATTTACCGACTTGGATTTCCGCCTGCAGGCGAAGTCCTTCCACGACCAAGAAGGCGCCCACCGTTGACCAGCAACGCGCCAACGGTCGGATTGGGCGAAGTCGTTCCCAAGCCACGCCGAGCAAGACGAAGGGCGAGGCGCATAAAATTATTTTGGATTTCGTCGATCAATTGTTCCAAATGTGATTCCTAAACTTTGCAAGCAACACTGCTAAGCCCATTACCGCGAGGTGACAAACAATGATTCGGGTCCACAGTTGTTTGGTTGAACCCTTTTGGAATGACTTTGCCACTAGCCTACCTATCATTGGAAACTGTAAGACCGCCACCAACAGGTCTGGAATGCCAGCAGCTCCCAAAGAATCTGGCGCTTGATGGGCTTGGCGAACGAACATCACACAAAGCGTGTAGGGACAAACGATCCACGCTGCCGAAATATGCCAGATTAAAAGTATTGGTGGTAATGGAGCGAGCAGCCAGCCAGCGGTTCCGATTTGCCAACCTTTCATATTCATTCTCAACCAACGATTCAATGATACACCTCGCGCCGATGGTCGACAGTCACAACGATCACTTGCAAAATCTTATCGTGGATTTCGTAGATGATGCGAGCGAACGCGCTAGGCGTCACGGTTCTTAAGTTTTTTGCAACCGGATGGAGGCGAGTTGGATTCCAATTCCGACAACTTGGCGAGGATGCGTCTTTCCGTTTCGCCTGAGAATCGTTCGAGTTGCTTTCGCGCGGAGCGGGAAAGAAGGACGCTGTATTTCATTTGCGCGCTGTCTTCATCGACGCAACTTAAATCAGGGACGCAAGGTCGAGTTCAAATCCGGGAAGAATTTCCGAGCGGATTTTTCCTTCATCTGCAGCAGAGCAGAGCAATTGATAGTTATCTTTCCGCAAGAAGAGAACTTCAATGGAACGATTTGCAACATCAGCCAGCCAGAATTCCTTCACGCCGAAACGGGCATACAGTTCGCGCTTTTCATAACGGTCACGGCGAAGGCTCGCGGGAGAAATGATTTCCACGGCCAGATCAGGAGCGCCCATAATGCCACGACGTTCGAGCAAACCATCGTTGGCCGTTGAAACAAAAACCAGGTCGGGCTGAACAACATTTTTTTCGTCCAGAACAACATCCACTGGCGCAAAGAATACTTCGCCCAGTCTGCCGGCCTCGACATGACGCTCTATTGCCAAAAAAATTTTCGCGCCCAACGTTGATGGAAAAGTTCCGGTGCGGGAGACATAATCGCTTTGCCATTGATGATTTCGAAAACAATGTCGCCGTTCAAGGCCAGGTAGTCCTCGTACGTCCATATCTTATCGGGATTTTCAACGACTGCGTTCACGAGGACAAAGTAGTCTGAAAGGCAGCGTTTGTGAAAAGCTTTTTCTATTCCTCGAACAACGCCTGCGCGAATTGTTTGGCATCGAACGGTTGCAAGTCGTCCGGTTGCTCGCCGAGGCCGATGAATTTTATCGGGAGGCCGAGTTCTTTTTGGATCGCGACGACCATCCCGCCTTTGCTCGTGCCGTCCAGTTTCGTCACCACCAGGCCAGTGAGTTTGACCGACTTGTGAAATTCCCGCGCCTGGTTCAAAGCGTTCATTCCCGTTGTAGCGTCGAGGACGAGCAAGATTTCGTGCGGTGCGCCTGGAAGTTTTTTCGCCATGACGCGGTGAAGCTTCTGCAATTCCTGCATCAGGTTGTGCTTCGTGTGCAATCGGCCTGCGGTGTCCACGAGCAAAAACTTCGCGTCGCGCGCGATGGCTGCGGTCACGCCGTCGTGCGCCACGGACGCGGGGTCGGCTTCGGAGGCGCCCGCGATGACGGTCACATTCAGGCGCTGACCCCATAACTTGATTTGCTCAATCGCCGCAGCCCGGAACGTGTCGCACGCGGCGAGGATCACGGTGTCGCCGCGGGCCTGCAATAAATGGGCGATCTTGGCGGCGGTCGTGGTTTTCCCGGTTCCATTGACGCCTACAAGGGACACGACGGTGGGCCCGGTGGTGGCGCGAATCAAATCTGTTTTTGCGCTGGAAAGACTTTTCTCGACTTCTCGCTCGGCGACGGCAAAGACATCGGCTCCTTCGCGCCCCTGCGTTTCGTAAGCAGTTTTCACGGCGGCGACAATTTGCTGCGTCATGGCCATGCCAAGGTCGGCGGAAATCAGCGCAGTCTCCAATTCTTCGAGGCTTGTTCCCGTGAGCCTGGGCGAACTGGTGACGATGCGTTTGATTTCGTGGACGAGCTTGCTCTGCGTTTTTTGCAGGCCCGCTTTGAATTTGTCGAAGAATCCCATGTGAAAATGTTGAATGACGCAGTTGGTATGACGAATTAAATTGTTCCCGCCCCGGCAAAATTCTTCTGGCGCGACACCGCTTTTTCTTTCAACGCGCAAAAATATTTTTCCTCCAGCTTCACGGTGCCGATGAGGGGCCGACCCTTGCTCATGCCGTGGCAATCCGATCCGCCCGTCACCAACAACTGGTATTGCGCGGCCATCTTCAAATAATACCCGGCCGTTTTGGTGGAGTGTTTGCTGTGAAAACATTCGATGCCATCCATTCCCGCCTTAACCAATTCAGGAATGATCGAGTCGGTTCGGTTCAGGCCCGGATGCGCCATCACCGCCAGTCCGCTCGCGCCGTGGATCAGCGCGATCGCGTCGAGCGCGGAAATCTTGAACTTCGGGACCCAGGCGGGGCGATCCTTCTTGAGAAAGCGCTCGAATGCTTCCTCCATGCTGGCGCAAAATTTTCCCTGCACGAGCGCGCGGCCGACGTGCGGACGCCCGGGCGATTTGCAATTGGCGATTTCGAAGACGGTTTCCTCCCGCAGAGGAATCCCACGCGAATTCAGGCGCGCCACCATTTCGCGAATCCGATCCTGACGAACGGCTTGAAACTTCCCGGTTTCGCGCAACAAATTCGGATTCGCGGTGTCGAGAAAAAAACCGAGCAGATGAAATTCCGTCCCGTCCAATTCCGCGGTAAGTTCGGTGCCGGGCACAAATTCAATCCCGAGGGAGAGACACGCCGCAGCCATCCTCGGGCAGCCTTCGACCGTGTCGTGGTCGGTCAACGCCATGGCAGAAAGGCCCACCCGCTTGCCGTGCGCCGCCAATTCCTCAGGCGTGTAGGTCCCATCCGAAAACTGGGTGTGGAGGTGAAGATCGGCGAACATTAATTTAGTTCAAAGGTTCGTGTTTAAATTCAAAGGGAACGAATTCGCAACACGATTCTGGAGACTTTGAGATTTCGAGTCGAAACATTGAACTCAGTTCACAATCCTCGATGGCCGCATTAATTCGCCTTTC
>JBDSIW010000571.1:0-11314 GCA_039917795.1 Verrucomicrobiota bacterium
CCGACCAATGCGCCGCCGGTTGCGGTCGCGCAAACCAATGCGGCGTCTCGGGCCACAGGCGGCGGACGGGAAGGGCGTTCTCGTCCCGGAGGGGGTGGCGCGGGTGGTGCGCGGCCTGGCGGACCACGGGCCGAGCGCGGCGGTCCCAAGACTATTTATCTGGCGGATAGAAAGGTGGTCAAAGGCGAGACGGTGATTGAGCCCAAGGCGATTCAGATCAAGACGGGAATCACCGACGGTCTTTCCACCGAAGTTTTGGAAGGCTTGAACGAAGGCGACGAAATTGTGGTTGGGGTGATCCTTCCGGCCAGCGACGCCGCCAAGCCGGCGGCGAATCCGCTGGGCGGGGGCGGTATGAGAAGATTTTAATTCATGGACGCAATTATTCAAATCGACGGCGTTCATAAAACTTATCAGAGCGGTGATGTCCAGGTTCACGCGGTGCAGGGCATTTCTCTGCGAATCGAGAAAGGCGAATTCGTCGCAATCATGGGCGCGAGCGGATCGGGAAAATCGACCATGATGAATATCCTGGGTTGCCTGGATCGACCGACGGAAGGGCGTTATCTGCTCGATGGCATTGATGTGTCCGGGCTGGACCGCGACGAGCTGGCTGAGGTTCGCAATGAGAAAATCGGTTTTGTATTTCAGGGATTCAATCTGCTCTCGCGGACTTCGGCGCTGGAAAACATCGAGTTGCCCACGCTTTACAGCCACAAGTTGCTTTCCCCGGAACAGCAGGAAAAAAAAGCTATGGAGGCCTTGGAACTGGTCGGCTTGAAAGACCGCGCGGACCACCAGCCCAACCAGCTTTCCGGCGGCCAACAGCAACGGGTGGCCATCGCGCGCGCGTTGGTCAACGAGCCGCGGTTGCTCCTGGCCGATGAACCGACGGGAAATCTTGATACTCAAACCAGCATCGAAGTGATGGGGATTTTTCAGAAACTCAATTCGCAAGGCATCACGATCGTGATGGTGACTCATGAATTGGACATCGCCAGTTTCACCAAGCGAAACGTGATCATGCGCGATGGGCAAATCGTGAGTGACGAACCGGTGGTCAATCGATTGCACGCCGAAGCTGAGTTGAAAAAATTGCGTGAGGCGCAAAAAGCGGTGAAGCTTTCCTGAACCATTGTGAAAAGAATTTTTGCCACCTTCCGGATTGCTTTGCGCGCCTTGCGCCGGAATAAACTCCGCACGTTTCTCACCATGCTGGGAATGATTATTGGCGTCGGCGCGGTGATCGTAAGCGTGAGCCTGGGCAATGGTGCGAAGTCGCAAATCGAGTCGCAGATTGCCAGCCTCGGGCAGAACGTGCTTTCCGTCTTCCCGGGAAGTTTGAGTTCCGGTGGCGCGCGGGGTGGATGGGGTTCTGCCAGCACTCTGACGCCCGATGAAGCGCAGTTGATCGCGAGCGAAATTTCCGGTGTGGTCGGCGTGAGCGGTGAGGTCCGGGATCGCCAGCAGGTCATGGCCAACGGAATGAATTGGAACACGCAGATCCAGGGAGAGTCGCCGGATTATCTCACGATTCGTACCTGGCCGCTGTCCGACGGCGCGATGTTTTCGGACGCCGACGTGAAGAGCGCGGCCAAGGTTGCGGTGATTGGCAAGACGGTCGCGGACCAGCTTTTCAACGGCAATGATCCGCTGGGCCAAACCATTCGCCTGCGAAATATTCCATTCAAGATCATTGGCGTGCTCGCTTCCAAGGGCGTCAGCTTTTTTGGCTCCGACCAGGACGACACCGTGATCATTCCTTACAGCAGCGCGATGCGTCGCGTCATGGGGCGGCAATATTTGAGCGCAATCCTGATTCAAGCTTCCTCGCCCAAAGAGATGACGCGCATTCAAACGGATGTGGCTGCGCTGTTGCAACAGCGCCGGAGCGGGCGCGAACCGGATTTCACCGTGCGGAGCCAGCTTGAACTTGCGGAGGCGGCCACAGCCACTTCCAAAACCATGACCGCGCTGCTCGGCGGGGTCGCTTGCGTTTCGTTGCTCGTGGGTGGAATCGGGATCATGAACATCATGCTGGTGAGTGTGACGGAACGGACGCGCGAGATCGGCATCCGCATGGCGATCGGCGCAAAAGGAAAAGACATTTTGCTACAGTTTTTGATCGAGGCGGTGACGTTGAGCATTATTGGAGGAATCACTGGAATTATCCTCGGGCTGGGTGGCTCGAAATTACTCACCGTCAAATTGGGTCTGCCAACGCTGACTTCAGTTTTGTCCATCGTGATTGCTTCGCTCTTCAGCGCGGTAGTGGGAATTTTCTTCGGCTTTTACCCTGCGCGCAAGGCATCGCGGCTCGATCCAATCGAGGCCCTTCTCTACGAATAACTTTCCTGAAAGAGATCAGGCTTCTGCACGATAACCGTTAATGCAGGTGTGGGGCTGAATGAAACCCGCTTATGCCACAATTGCCCGTTGAATAATTGACACGTGGAAAGGCAATGAATACCGTTTGTGCCTGCAATCAATAACGTTTTGCACCGCCGTGGAAATTTCTAATTTCCGCGGCGAATTTATCAGAACAAATATTTAACTCGAATGAGCGAATCAACTTTGACTGCGCCGACGGCTGGTGGCGCCCCGAAGATTTCCAAAATTTCCGAAGCAATTATCCGCATCGCGGGTAACTCCCAGGACGGCATCCAGGCCATCGGTGGTTTTCTCGCGCGGTTGGCGGGACGCAGCGAGCAGGAAGTCATGACCTTCATGACGATCCCGTCCACGATTTCCGGGGGGCCATCCATTTTCCAGGTGCGCATTGGTTCGGGTGAAGTTTTGAGTTCGGGCGATGAAGCGGACGTGTTGCTCGCGTTCTATCAACATTCTTACGAGAACCACATCGACTCCGTTAAAAAAGGCGGGATCGTGCTATATGATTCAGGCCACGTGGAGCCGAAGCAGGAATGGATGAAGGATTATCACCATGTGGGAGTCGCCATCTCCGGGCTCACCGTCGAGGCCATCGGCGGAACGGCCAAAGACAAAGGCAAAAATATTTTTGCGCTCGGACTGATTGCCAAAATGTTTGATTTGAATGTGGCAAAGCTCGAAAAGCTTGTCGCGGAGCGATTCACTGGCAAAGACGACAGTATTCTGAAGAACGCGCTTGCTGCCTTCCACGCAGGATACGGTTATTCGCTGGGCAATCTTATCGAGACTTTCCAGTTCATGGAATCGCAGAAAAAGACCGGTCATCAAGTGGTGATGAACGGCAATGAGGCGCTTTCCTACGGTCTCATCGCCGCAGGCGTTCGTTTCGGCGCGGGTTATCCCATCACGCCGTGGTCGGACATCATGGAACTGCTCCGCCGCGAATTGCCAAAATACGGCGGAAGCTTCATCCAGACCGAAGACGAAATTGCGGCCGTGTCGATGGCGCTCGGGGCGAGTTACGCTGGCCGGGTGGCGGTGACCGGATCGAGCGGGCCAGGAATTTCGCTCAAGACCGAAGCCATCGGTTGGGGCGTCATGGCGGAAATGCCGCTGATTATTTGTGACATTCAACGCGGCGGACCTTCCACGGGGATGCCGACAAACGTGGAGCAATCGGATTTGAATATTGCGGTCAATGGCGGACACGGCGATTCGCCTCGCGTGGTCATCGCGCCGACGAATGTGGAAGATTGTTTTTATACCGCCATCGAAGCGGTGAATATTGCCCGCAAATATAGCGTGCCCGTCGTCATCCTCAGCGATCAAGCGATCTCGACCCGCATTGAGGCATTCGAGGAGCCGAATCTCGAAAAATTTTGCCAGGACATTTCTCCCAACCTCGCACCCGTCGCCGATCACAAGCCGTACGATCTGGGCGCGCCAAATGGAATCACGCAACACATTGCTCCCGGCACGAAGATTCAAAGTGGAAAATATCCGATTGCCACGGGTCTGGAACACGACGAACTCGGCCACCCGACCGGGTCGCCGAAATTGCACATGCAGATGGTGGCCAAGCGGCGCAAAAAACTTCAGGCGCTTGGGGACAGTTTGCCGGTGCCGGCCATTTACGGCCCCGCCGAAGGGAATGTCCTGTTGGTGGGCTGGGGTTCGACGCAAGGTCCGATTCGCGAAGCCGTGGACCGAGCTCGCGCGGCGGGCGATAGCGTTTCCGCCGTGCACATCAAATACATCAATCCGCTGCCACCGGGGTTGGAAAATATTTTGGCCGGTTTCAATCATGTCTTCGTCGTGGAAATGAACGACGAAGGACTCTACGGATTTGGCCAGCTCGGGGCGTTGCTCCGGGCGCGTTATTGCGATCCAAAAATTCGCGGCATCACCAAGACCGATGGGCTGACCTTTCGGGTCCGGGAAATCCTGGAACGCGCCAAGGCGACGGTGGCGGCGGGTGTGCGCAAACTTTGATTCTGTTTTCGAAAATTATGAATAATCCAATCATCGATATTTCGCCTCGGGGCGGCAACATCACAGCTTCGCCAGCGGTGCCGGCCACAACTTTGCCCGATTCAGAACGGAAAGGGCTGACGAAAAAAGAAATCGCGGCCGACCATCCGACTTGGTGTCCGGGTTGCGGCGATTTTTCCGTGCTCGCGCTTTATTTTAAGCTGATCGAGAAGCGCAAGATGTTGCATGAACAGATCACGACGGTCGCGGGGATCGGTTGTTCGAGCCGCTTTCCTTATTTCGTGCAGGCTCACGGCGTTCATTACATTCATGGCCGCGCGTTGCCCTTTGCCAGCGGGATTTCCCTTTCGCGTCCTGACCTGCACGTGTTTGTTTTCGGCGGCGATGGCGACGCTTTTTCCATCGGGGGGAATCACGTCAATCACACGGCCCGCAAGAATATCAAGATGACTTACGTCATCATGGATAACTTTGTTTACGGCCTGACCAAGAAACAGACTTCCCCGACGTCTCCGATTGGCTTCAAAAGCAAGACCGACATCTGGGGCGCCATCGATCAGCCGGTGAATCCGATGAAGCAATTGATTTCGGCCGGAGCGACGTTTGTGGCGCGGGCGACTGCGACCAATCCGAATCATCTGTTGCAAATAATGGAGGCGGCGATGGACCACGATGGCTTCAGTGTGGTGGAATGTCTGAGCGAATGCGTGGAGTTTTACGAAGGCGCATTTGATGCCGCTAATCCGCGCAAAGGAGGCGCCTTTAATCTCGTCCCGCCGGAGCACGACGTCACCGACGAGGTGGCGGCTTACAAATTGGCGGGCGAAGCGTTCCCCGGTCACTTCGGGATTTTCTACAAAGTGAATCGGCCGACAAAAAATGCGAACGAGGCCCGGATCAACGCGGGCATGCAGGAGAAAGTTAAAGGGTTGAAGGACTGGCAAATCCTTCAGAAAAATTTTGACCGATTGAAATAACACTTTCTCGCATTTGTTGGATCGACGAGCCTGCGGATTATTTCGCAGGCTTTTCGTTTTTTGTGGCGCGTGCCACGCAAATCGTGAATCGTAAATTGCCATGCCTATCTACGAATTTGCCTGTCCGAAATGCCATCGGATTTTTAATTTCTTTTCCCAGCGCATTAATCCCAAGCGCAGTCCAGTGTGCCCCAAATGCGGCAACAAGAAATTGGCCAAGCAAATGAGCAGTTTTGCCACGCTAAAAGGCGCGAAAGAACCGGTGGCAACCAGTGATGGTCCGGGACACGCCATGCCGGACATGGAGGATCCACGGGTGATGCGGGCGATGTCCGAGATGGAGCGCGACATGTCGCACATGGACGAAAACAATCCGAAGCACATGGCGCAAATGATGCGCAAGATGAAGGAGATCATGCCGGCCGATTCGATGCCAAAGGAATTCGAGGTGGCGATTAAGCGGCTGGAAGCGGGCGAAGATCCGGAAAAAATCGAAGCCGACATGGGAGCCGTTTTGGGTGACGCGCTGGGAGAAGATTCGATGGGGGGTCCTAGCGGAGGCGGTTATTCAAAAGACGCGGGCCTTTACGATTACTAGGAGCAAATTTTAAGTTTCCAGGATTGTGCGAAGTTTTTCGCGCAACTCCGGCGGCGCAAAGGGTTTTTGCAGAAAACCGGCGAGGCCTTTTCCGGCGAACCGTTCCATGGCGTCCGCTTCATTGTAGCCGCTGATCAGCAGAACGCGGGCATCGTTGCGGATCAATTGGAATTCGCGGAAGACATCTTCGCCCGAGATATCCGGCAATGTCATATCCAGAATAATCGCGGAAATGGTGTCCTTCTTCGTCTTGAAAACTTGGATCCCTTGTTTCCCGTTCTTGGCCAGCAAAACGGAATAGCCGAAAAACTCGAGCATCCGGGAGGTGATGATTCGGACGCTTTCCTCATCGTCCACCACCAAAATAGTTCCCGAAGCGCGCGCGGAATTCGATGGGAATGGAATTGGGTTTGAATCCATTATTTTCGATTTCGTTGGCGAAAACAAAGGTGGGCGAGTCTGGTTCCCGGTTGCGCTCGTTTCTGGCCTTTCGCCTTTTCCGTGGGACTGCGCGGCGTCGCGGACGGGATTGAGGCCAGGAGTTTTTGAGGCGCCCAGAAATGCATTGCGCAAAAATAAGAACAGATTTGAAAGAAATCTCCAGCCCAAAAGCCATCAGGCTTCCACTAAACTGGTGATCTTCATATTGACGGCGTCGATCAATCCCTGATCGGTGAGTTTCAATGCGGGAATGGGCGAGAGGCTCAGAAAGGAAAGACTCATGAAGGGAGCAGCGAGATCGCACCCCAATTTTTTCGCGGCTGCGTTTAGCTTTTCGATGCTCTGAATCACTCGTTCGAGCGGCTGATCTGAGACCAGCCCGGCAATGGGGAGTTCCAAGGCCGCAATTACTTCCCCACCTTCGATAGCGACCTGTCCGCCACCCATTTTTTCGAGCGCAGCCACGGTAGCGATGATGTCGCGATCATTGGTGCCGACGACCACCACGTTGTGCGCGTCGTGCGCCACGGTCGATCCGAGCGCGCCTCGCTTCATTTTGAATCCGCGAACAAAGCCGACCCCGACATTGCCGGTCGCGTGATGCCGCTCGACGACGACGAGTTTCAAAATATCCCGCTCGACATCCGAGACAATTTCGTTGTTCTCAATTTTTGGAGAGGTCGACGTGGAAAGGGTGACGATTTGCTGCGGGATGATTTCGATGACTTTGATTTTTTTTGCCCCGTTCGCCTGGACCTGAAAATCCTTGGGCGCCGAGTAGCGCATGTTCATCGTGTTGCGGAGCCGGGCCACGGTGGGCGGATGCGTCGCAAGATACTTTCCGTTCTCGGCCACCAACGCTCCCTTTTTGTACGTTTGTTTAACGATCAGGTTTTCCAGATCGTCGAACACGATAAAATCCGCCCAGAATCGCGGAGCAATCGCGCCAAAATTTTTCAGGCGATAGTGGCGCGCGGTGTTAATCGTTCCCATTTGGATCGCGGTGATCGGTGGAATGCCGAGCCTGATCGCTTTCCGCACGGAATGATCAATATGTCCCTCGGAAACCAAATCGCCCGCCAGCTTATCATCAGTCGCGAACGAGAAATTCGCCGAATTCTGCGGCGTCACGAGGGGAATGAGATGTTCAAGATTGCGTTCAGTGCTTCCTTCGCGCAGCAATAGATGCAGACCGAGGCGAAGTTTTTCCCGCGCTTCCTCCAGTTCGGTACTCTCGTGGTCGGAACGGATTCCCGCTAGCGCGTAGGCATTCAGATTTTTGCCACGCAACCCAGGCGCGTGCCCGTCAATGGACTTTCCTTTCCCGGCCTGGATTTTCGCCAACTCGCTCTCGGCTCCCAGAAAGACACCCGGATAATTCATCAATTCTGCGATCCCGGCGATCCGATCTTCATCGATCATCGACGCCAAATCCTGGGAGGTGAATTTGGCGCCCGCGGATTCCAAATGCGTGGCCGGCACACAAGAGGGCAGCATGATAAAAAAATCAATTGGAAGAGCCTTGCTCGATTCCAAAACGTAACGAACACCATCGAGACCCAACACGTTCGCGTATTCGTGAGGATCGATCACCATTGCGCCCGTGCCGTGCGGAACTGCCGCGCGAACGAACTCAGGGACCGTCAGCATCGTGCTTTCGACGTGAAAGTGGCCATCGATGAAGCTGGGAGCCAGATAAGCTCCATCGAGGTCGATGACTGTTTTCCCTTCATAATCTCCCAGTCCCACCACGCGCCCGTCATCCACCGCAATGTTCTCTAAATAGATTTCCCCGCTGAGAACATTGACGAGTCGAGCGTTGCGAAGAACGAGTTCCGCTGAGATTTCACCTCGGGCGATACTTAATTTGTAGGCCGTTTTTCTCATAACTCGTCCCGTAATTTTCCGCGAGAACGCTTCTGGTGGACGATAGTTTGCTTTCAATCAATTGCCACGAGTTATTCACCTCACATCGAGAGAGCTTCCAAGGAAATGGCGCGTTTTACTTTTTTTTGCTTGAGTCCGGTTGATTGAACCCGAAACTACCCCCCGATGCGCGTACTAGTGCAAAGCACTATATCTCACTTATATCTGATGGCTCAGGACACTGCGACGCAGAATTCAGACGAGGCGCGCGACTTTCGGCATACGGCGCGCGCCGTCCGGTTTGTGAAGCAACATCGCCTGACCAATGTCCAAATCGTCCTGAAATTCCCCAAGACAACCGATGATGTAAATCTGGCCATCCTCGAGTTGTTGGAGCGCGAACAAAAAAAGGCGAACTACAAAATGCAGCCGCGCGTCCATTTTTCCTCCAGCGCTTCGGAATCGGATAAATCCAGGTAGTCAAAAACCTTTTCGTATTTGACCGGTTTGCGTGCGCCGGTTCCCTGATTCAATTTACATCCCGAGGGGATAGATGGCTCCGGTTTCTCGCGGATGCAACCGCTACGATTTTCTTATCGTTTGATTCGGTAGAAGCGGGTCACTCCATCGACCGGGACGAGTGCCTGGAATGATCCCGAACTTCCGGTAATCGTGGCGGCAGTGTCAACGTAACTGCCATTCACCGTAGCCGAACTCACGACCGTGAAGGCGGACTGCGCGTCGTCCAATGCGGCGGTAAAATGAATCTCAACGTTGCCGCCGGAAACCTGGATGCTGGTCAGATTGGGCGCCGCTGGTTGGGTTGCGGAAAAAGTCTCTACCCGAAAATTATCAACCAACGCAAAGCTCATCGCGGGAACCGCTGCCGCTCCTGGGAACAGATCCTGAAACCCGACGAATACATTTCCAGCCAGTGGGGTGGTGTCGGCCGGGACCGTTGCAATCACGACGCCATCAATCGTCCAGGTGACGACATTGGTAGCTTTTGTGATGACGACCGTGTGCCACGCGACGCCCATATTCCCGAGTTGGGTTGTTCCGGTTTGGCTGGGGAATTTCGCCAGTTGCGCAGCGGGCGCTGGGATTCCGCCCCAGATCGAATAGAATGGATGAGTGGTGCTCCTGGGGTTGTTATCGATTCCCGCTGCGTAAAAACCGGATGCGTCGTTTTGAAGTTCGGTTGCCAGATAAGCGTCCGCGTCGCCCACTGAAAACGTGGAACCTCCGTCTCCATCCAAACCAAACCAGATTCCGTCCGACGCGGCGCTCGTCGCCAGGTTCGCGTGATCACCTGACGTTCCCACACCTGCGGTGAGATGGTAGGTTGAGCCCGAGCCCCCGTCGAACATTGGGCCATTGTAATTAATCCACATCTGGAATTTGAGCCTGTAGTCCCCGGTCAGATTCAAAGACAATGGCGAAGCGCTGATGGCATTCCGAGGCGCGCCGGTGAGTTCATTCAGCCTGAAGCGAAGGGCCTTGGTGGTGGTGCTTCCGGGAAGTTGCGGCACAAAAACGGTGCTGTAATCAAAACCAAATTCCGCCGCGCTATCCGTGGTGACGCTGTTCGTAATCCATCGTGAAGCCGAATTGGTCTCGAAATCATCCGCGAACAAAACCGTTCCCCCTGGATATTCGTCATCGATAATGGTCGCCGTGACGGAGTTGCCAACGGCTGGATTGTATCCCGGGCCAGCCGTGGCCGAAATGATCACGCTCTCGTCGCCTTCGAAGGATTGGTCATTGATGGAAGTCAGACTGAAGGACCCGTTGACGGAATTTGCGCTGAGGAAGAGCGTCGATGGCGCGTTGAAATCGGAGCCCAATCCCGCCGTTCCTGCATAGGAAAGGTTCACCGTGAGATTTGTGTTGAGCAGTCCTTTGCGCGTGATTTGGATTCCGAGCTTTGATTCGGAATAGCCTTCCAGCAAACGCGACTCGGCCTGCGCCAATCGCACCGAGATTTCCGGAGTTTCATTGTCGAGGATCGTCACCGTCGCACTGGCCGGCGTGGCCACTGCGTAATTGGTCCCGCTATTGAGAGCGACGGTCAGGGTTTCGGTGAATTCCGCGATCGCGTCATCTGAGACCGTCACGGCAAGATTTGTCGTGGTGACGCCGGCGGGCAACGTGATCGAGGAAGGGAACACCGTGTGGTCCACACCGTTCGAGGCCGTTCCTGTGAACAAGAAAGAAATGGTCAAGGGCGCAGCGATGTTTCCGGTCCGTTGCACCGTGAAAACGAGCGGCGTCGAACTGTTTTCCGCAATGGTGGAAATCGAATTTGTGATGCTCACCGTATTGGCCGGCACGGTAATATTGAAAGCTCCACCGGAAGTCGTCGTCGCCGTCGTCGTCCCGCCGGGAGAAAATATTCGCAATTGTTCGCTCGACCGGTTGGCCACGTAAAGATTTCCCGCTGCGTCCCAGTTCACAGTGCGGCCGTTGCCCAATCCGCTCGAAGAAAAAGTCTGCAAAAGGTTGGTGGTGGTTAAATCCGGGAGCCGTCCATTCGGCCCGTTGGTCAACCCAATGATCCAGGTCTGCCGATTGCGATTCATGACGGCGAGTTTAGTGTTATCCGGCGAAACTTCGAGCGAATAGGCATTCGTAAAAACGTCTCCCACCGGAGTGCTGAAGAGTAACGCGCCGCTTGGGCTGAATACTTGCAGGCCCGGAACTCCTGTGGCCCCGGAGCCGCCATCGACTGCGACGGTGACGAAAATATTTCCATCCGGCGCAACATCGAGATCTGAATCCCGTTCGCTCGCATTTGGACCCGGTTTCGCCACCACCACAGGCGCATTGGTGAATGGCAGCGGACCCGCGCCGATATCCCATCGCAGCACCGCGTTGTTGGCGGGTGTTCCGTTATCCATCCATTGGCCGTCGGTAGCCCATACGGTCAGGTTTCCGCCGGCCAACGAACCCCTGGTTTGAATTCCATAAAGCACCCGGTGAATATTGGTCGCTGCCGTGTTGCCGATCCCGGCCAGCACGTTCTCTCCGCTGAGAAAATCCGGTGTGG
>JBDSIW010000572.1:0-5120 GCA_039917795.1 Verrucomicrobiota bacterium
GGAAAGCACGAGGCGGCACAAACACCGGAGTCGTAACGCCCATCGCTGCCTGGACGTTCGACGGCGACACGCGCGACTCGATGGGCGGCCTCCATGGAGAATTGCAAGGCGGTGCGCAGATCAAAAAGGGCCGCCTCGTCCTGGATGGCAAAGGCGCGTTTCTTCGCACTGCACCATTGGAGCGATCACTCTTGGAAAAAACTTTGGAAGCCTGGGTGTCAACGTCGAGCCTCGAGCAACGCGGCGGCGGAGTGATGACGGTGGAATCACCGGACGGCGCGGTGTTTGATGCGATTGTGTTTGCCGAAAAGGAGCCGCGCAAATGGACGGTGGGAAGTGATAATTATCGGCGCAGCAAAAATCTCGATGGCCCGGATGAGTCTGCCGGGGCCGGTGAACTGGTTCACGTCGCCATCGTTTATCGGGCGGACAGCAGTGTCGCGCTCTATCGCAATGGCGCGGCTTACGGTACGGCCTATACGCCATCGGGAGACGGCGCGGGCCTGCATACGTTCGATGCGAAATCGGCGCGCGTGATTTTCGGAATGCGACACACTGGCGGCGGAAATCCGTTCTTCGCGGGAGAAATTGATGAGGCGCATTTGTATGATCGCGCGCTTTCGCCGGAGGAAATCAAGGCCTCGTTCACCGCCGGACCCGGGTTGGTTTCCGCCGATTCGATTGCCAGGACGCTTTCGCCAGAAACCCGCGCTGAGCGGGACCGGTTGACGGCCGAAATCGCGCAGCAACGAGAGAAAGTGCAAAAGGAATTTCCCGATTACGCGGACCGCGACGCGGCGCGCGCGCGAACTCTCGCCGCCATGGTGGAAGCAGAGAAGGACGAGAATCATCCGCTGAATCTTTGGCAGAATTTGCGCGGAAAATCCGGTGACGCCTTCGTGTCGGAATGGAGCGCGCTCGTAAAAAGAAAATCGGACAACGCCGCGGCGAACAAGAAATCCAACAGCGAGATGTTCAAGCCCGGCTGGGATTTTCGAGGCGATGAAATCCAGCAATGGTTTTTCCAGGGGATCAATCCGCCGGAAGCGCTGGCGCATCCCGGAGAATTCTGCATCGAGCCGGAGGGCGACCGGATTTTTACCGGGCTATTTCCCGCCGGGGTGTTCAGCCATCGGTTATCGCAAAAGCACAATGGCGTGCTTCCGTCGCCAAGATTCAAGGTCACCACTGACAGCATCAGCGTGCGGGTCATCGGCGGCAAAGGCGCGCGCGTGCGGCTCATTGTGGATAATTACCCGATCGGGCAAGGCGCGATTTTTCCGCAGGCCGACCTCAAGAGCGACAAGCCAACTTGGGTGAGGCTCGACACGGCGTATCGCAAAGGCTCGATGGCTTACCTGGAATTTGCCACGGCGGAGGATGTCACTTCGCGCGATCGTTCGCCGCCGGGCGCGGGTGGGCGTTCATTCTTCGGCGTCGAGCGCGTCGTGTTTCACGATGGAAAAAACCCGCCCGCCGAAGAGATTACGCCCGTGACCCTGGCCATCGAAGGTGACGCGCCGAAATCCCCGGCCGAACTGGCCCAGCGACTTGGCGTTCAATTGGCAGATGCTGTCGCCGCGTGGCGAAAGGATTCGTTGAGCGAAGAGCAAAGGGTTTTTCTCGAAGCATTTCTTCGCGGAGGTCTGCTGCCCTCGATGCTTCGTGACGTGCCAACGGTTGCTTCTCAGGTCTCAGAATTTCGCCGGCTCGAAGGTGAAATCCCGGTTCCCCGCCGCGTGCCGGGCGTCCGCGAGGCCGCGGGCTATGATTCGCCTTTGCTTTCCCGAGGGGACCACTTGAAGCCGATGGAACCGGTGCCGCGCGCGTATCTCCAGCTCGTCTCCAGTCATCCTTACTCGACCGTTCAAAGTGGCCGTCTTGAACTGGCGAATGACATTGCGAGCGCGTCGAATCCGCTGACCGCGCGCGTCATGGTCAATCGCGTCTGGCACTATTTGTTCGGGCGCGGGCTCGTCGCCACGGTGGACAATTTTGGAAGGCTCGGAGAAAAGCCGACACACCCGGAGTTGCTCGATTTTCTCGCTGCAAAATTTGTTGAGAAAGAATGGTCGAGCAAGGAATTGATCCGTTATCTGGTCACGACGCGCGCCTACCAGATGTCGGCCGAATCTTCCGGGCGCGCCTTGGAACTGGATCCGTCGAATGAATTGCTTTCCCACATGCGCGTCCGACGGCTGGAAGCGGAATCGATCCGCGACAGCCTGCTCGCGGTCAGTGGACGACTTGACCCCGCCATGTTCGGCGCGGGAGCCAATGCGCTGGCACCACCCGCTGAGCAGAAAAGGCGAAGTGTTTACCTGACTATCCGGCGTAATTTTCTCAGTCCGTTCCTGGAAGCTTTCGACGCGCCCAAGCCGTTCAGCACCTTGGGCCGGCGCGAGGCGACGAACGTCCCGGCGCAATCGCTCGCCTTGCTGAACGATCCGTTCGTCATCGAGCAAGCCAACCAATGGGGCGCGTCGATCATTTCAGTGGAATCGAATCCTGACGCGCGCGTCCGCCGGATGTTCGAGATGGCATTCGCGCGTCCGCCGGGCGACCTAGAATTGGCCGGGAGCCGGGCTTTTCTCGACGATCTTTTGCGCGAGCAAGGCGCGGGAAAAGAGAATCTGGTCTGGCGCGATTTTGGCCAGTCGTTGTTTAATCTGAAGGAATTCATTTACATTCGGTAACCCGATGAACGCATCCCTTTTTCCACACAACCGCCCGGCATCACATTTGACCCGCCGCGAAATGCTGCGGCGTTGCTCGCTCGGGTTTGGCTCACTGGCTTTTTCGGCGTTGTTGTCGGAAAAAATCTTCGGCGCAACTTCGCCGGCCGCCGTTGTCCCGTCGCCTCATTTCAAGCCCCGCGCCCGGCATGTCATCCTCGCTTACATGAGCGGCGGCGTTTCGCACCTGGATTCCTTCGACCCGAAACCTGAGTTGAAAAAACGGCACGGGCAATCGATGCCGGTGCCCGTGAAGCCGACGATGTTCAACGACAACGGCAATATCATGGCCAGCCCGTGGGAGGCGCGGCCGCGCGGACAATGCGGGACCGTCATGACTGATTTATTCCCGCACATCGCCGAACTGGCGGACGATCTGGCGGTCATTCGTTCCATGACCACGCGCGTGAACGAACACGCCCAGGGCAATTACGTGATGCACACGGGGTTTCCGTTCCTTGGCCATCCGAGCGCGGGCGCGTGGACCTGTTACGGGCTTGGCTCCGAGAACCAGAACCTACCGGGATTTGTCGTGCTGCAAAGCGGCGGGGCCGTCGTGCCGCACGGTGGCGTGGGAGTTTTCAGCAGCGGCTACCTGCCAGCACAATTTCAGGCGTCGGTGCTGCAAGTGGACCAGAACCCGGCGCTGGCCAACATCAAGCCGGGCGAACGCGACGAATGGCAACGGCGGCGGCTCGGCTTTATCCGGGAACTCGACGGGCGCTTTGCCGAGACGGCGGGAGAGCCGCAGGTGGACGCGGCGATCCGCAACTACGAGACGGCTTATCGCATGCAAACAGCGGTTCCCGAGCTCTGCGATCTCGCGGGCGAAACCGACGTCACCAAAAAACTTTACGGACTCGATTCGACGGACAAAAACAAGGTTGCTTACGCGAAGCAATGCCTGGTGGCGCGTCGCTTGATCGAGCGCGGCGTGCGTTTCGTGGAATTGAGTTGCGTCTCCGCAGGACTCGGCGCGGGCGGGCCAGGCAATCCGTGGGACCAGCATGGCAAAATCAAAGAAGGCCACGGCGCGATGGCATTTCAAGTCGATCAGCCCATCGCGGGACTCATTCGCGATTTGAAATCGCGCGGCCTGCTCGAAGACACCCTCATTATTTTCACCGGCGAATTTGGGCGGACTCCTTTTTCGCAAGGCAGCGACGGGCGTGATCACAACCCGTACGGCTTCAGCCTGTGGCTGGCGGGCGGCGGGGTGAAAGGCGGCACAGTCTTCGGCGCAACCGACGACCTTGGCTATCACGCGGTCGAGAATCCCTGCACCAGTTACGATCTCTGGGCGACGGCGTTGCATTTGCTGGGACTGGACCACGAGAAACTCACCTACCGATTCGGGGGCCGCGATTTCCGTCTGACCGATGTGCACGGAAAAGTTTTGCAATCCATCCTCGCTTAACCGCCTTCTCCGATCACGCGGTCGCCGCGCGAAATAGTATCCTATTGTCTCCCTTTCCTCCATCTTCCGTTTCCCCTTTTGTGTAAAGGGAGTGGAGCGAACCTGTCCGCAAATCACGCAACGGTTTTCGCGCGCGGTTTTCTCTGCGTATTTCTCTAGCACTGATCCGAACTCCCGATAAACCCGGGAGGGATCGCCATGCTCGGGCAGGGTGCCTCACTTCGTACGCGCCGGACGCAACGGTGCGGGAAGAGATTGGGAAAATCTGAGATACACAGGAAGCTTGGAGCGGTAACTGCTTAAAAGCTTTGCCAATGTATTTTGCCACCATCATCAATTGAGAGGATTCTTGAATTTTAACAGGAATCTGGGTTCCGGCCTGACGACGTTTTCCCGCGTCATCCTTCTGATCGCGTTTTATTTTTTAGGAGGGTTGCTGGGTAAAGAGTCGTCGTTTCTTTCCGGGAGCACAGCGCTGGTCTGGCCGCCTGCCGGGATCGCGCTGGCAGCCATTCTTCTCTTTGGCTACAAGTTTTGGCCGGGCGTGGCATTGGGCGCGATTCTTTTTGCCTGCACCAATGGCGTACCCTTCGGCTTCTTCACGCTCGGGACCGCCATCGGCAACACGGTCGGCGCAATTGTCTGCACTTATTTGCTGGAATGCGTCACGAAATTCGACAAGTCGCTCGAACGAACGCGGGACGTCGTGGCGTATATTGCGTTCGCCTGTTTCCTCGGTACCACGGTTAACGCGGCCTTCACCATGCTCGGGCTGGCTTACGCGCACGCGATCTCTTGGGATAATCTTTTGCCCGCAGTTCTCCAATGGTGGGTACCCAACGCGCTGGCGGGGTTGGTCGTGGCGCCCTGCATCATCACGTGGGTTTTGCCGTCCTCCGTGCGGTGGAGTCGCAAATTAATTCTTGAAGCGGCGATTTGCGGGGCCGGCTTGATCATCGGAACTCTGA
>JBDSIW010000573.1:0-4136 GCA_039917795.1 Verrucomicrobiota bacterium
GGGGAGCAATATGACCTCGATATTAATGCCAACAAATTCCGCATCGTAACCCGGTTTCCGGCCGCCAGTGGAACTCCGCCTGCCGTGGCGTTGAGTTCCGCCGCGACCGTCAGCACCAACTGGCAACATGTGATTGTCGCCTGGGACGGCACCAAGAGTAACATGACGATGTATGTTAATGGCCAGGCCAGCCAGGGCTTCACCTCGACCACGGCCAATCTTGCGGCAGTTGTTCCAAGTGCCACTCCGATCACTATTGGTGCCCGGCAAAGTGCCAGTGGCCCTTACAATTTGTACGTCACAAATACTGTGATCGATGAAGTGCGTTTTTATAACCGGACGTTGACGGCTGCGGATGCTTACGAGCTTTTTTCCTTCGGCGGCTTTGGGAATCCAAATGGGACAGCTCCCGTTGTTACGACGCAGCCTCGAAGTGTGACGAATTATGTCGGTGATATCGCGGCGTTTTCCGTGGCAGCGTCCGGTATTCCTGCTTCGTTTTATTATCAATGGCTTTCCAATAATGTAATCATCCCGAACGCGACCAACACCACGCTGGTTTTGACCAATGTTCAACTTTCCTGGTCGGCGTCTTATAGCGTTTTTATCACGAACATCATCGGCTCGGTTACCAGCGCACCAGCGAACCTGCAGGTTCAATCATTGCCGGCAGCGAATATCACAGCGGGCTTGGTCGGCTATTGGAAATTCGACGATGCGAGCGGTTCTTCAACCGCAGCCGATTCCTCCGGGAACGGAAATCCCGGGACGCTTTCCGCCTTTAATGATTTTTCATCCGTCTGGGTGACCGGCATCACCAATGGCGCGCTTAATTTTAATGCGGATGCATCGACCGCGAATGTCGTGGCGATTCCAAACGTCGGGACGCCCGGCCCTTCGGTTTTGGATTTCTCAACCAGTCCAGCCTTCACGCTGGCCACGTGGGTGAAAACCAGTTCGCTTACCCAATCGAATGGCGCGGGAATTATCTGTCACGGCTCGGGCGGTGGAGGGGAACAATACAATTTGGATTTGCCGACTGCGGGTTATCGATTTTTTGTTCGAAACAGCGCGGGTGCGGCGTTCCTCCTGAATACGACTGTTAAACCCAACGGCACCTGGCAACATCTGGTGGCGGTCTTTGACGCGGTTAACGGCATCCAAAATCTATACGTTAATGGCCAGTTGGTCGGCGTGACGGTCGCGCCAACTTCAATATCGACCAACGCGAGCACCCATGAAGTTTCCATTGGCAACCGCCAGAGCGCGGCGGCGGCGTATAATCTGCCTTTCACTGGGGCGATTGATGACACGAGAGTTTATTCGAGGGCGCTCACTTCCTCGGACGTGGCGGCGCTCTATCTGACCGGCGGCGTGTATCCTCCCACTTTTGCGACTCAACCCCAGGGAGCCACGCGCTACGTCGCGGATGACGTGACTTTTTCCGCAGTGGTCGGTGGCACGCTGCCTATTTCCTATCAATGGCGGAAGAATGGGGTGAATATTCCCGGCGCCACGAACACGAGCCTGACTTTCACCAATCTTCAATTGACCAACTCCGGGAGCTACACGCTTTTTGCCAGCAACGGCTACAATCCGACCGCCCTGAGTGATCCGGCAGTCCTACAGGTGAACACGTTCGTGCTCACCAATTCGCTGGCGGGATATTGGAAGTTCGATGAAGGGATGGATACGACGATCAATGATTCTTCGACAAATCTCAATCAAGGGTTCATCGCAGGGAGTGATTACCAATGGGTCGCGGGAAGAATTGGGCGCGCGCTCAATTTGAATACGACTGATCGCGGAACCTACGTGCTGGTTCCCGATTCGCCTTCGCTCAATTTAGATACGGGATTGCAATTCACATTATCGACCTGGGTGCGGGGTTCCGCGGCGCAAATTTCCGGAGCGGGATTGATGGCGAAGGGTTATGGCGCAGGGGGAGAACAGTTCTCGCTCGACTTATTCTCTGGGGTTTTCCGATTTTACGTTCGCAATTCCGCAGCAGTGGCCTCAGTCCTCATGAGCTCGGTCGCTCCGTCCGGGTTCTGGCAACATGTGGTGGCGACCTTTGACGCCACCACCGGCGCGATGCGTCTCTACGTGAATGGCCAACTGGTCGGTTCCGCCACAGGTCCGACGTCACTCTTTGCCACCACCCATGAACTGAGCATTGGAAATCGGGAGTCGGGAAATTCGACCGGCTATAATTTGCCATTCGTGGGAATGATGGATGATGTTCGCATCTATAATCGGCCGTTAAACGCTTTTGATGTGCAACAATTATTTGCCTCGGCGGGGCCGTTCGCGCCCGTGATTTATTCGGTTCTGCCGGCGAGCGGTTCCGTTTTGGCGGGAGATAATATTAATTTCGCCGCCGCTGTGGATGGCGACCCGACCTTGGGTTATCAATGGGCAAAAGGCCCGACCGTTCTTTCCACGAATGCGGCATTCACCTTGAGCAACGTGAAATTGAGCGATGCCGGGACCTATACTTTCCAGGTTTCCAATGGCGCGGGATCGGTTTCGTCGAACGTCGTGGTCTCTGTCCAGGCTGTCCCGGCGCCGAATCTCGTCGGCGACCTGATTGCCTACTGGACGTTTGATGAAACAAACGGCTTTACGGCTGCCGATTCTTCAACGAATGCCAATACGGTATCGCTAGTCAATTTCGCCGGTGACGATACCCAATGGATCGCAGGCCGGATCGGGGGTGCGTTGCATCTGAATGCAAATGGTCTGGTCAACAATCAATATGCCCAGACCGATAATCCTCTTACGCTCCAGAATGGAAACCAGTTCAGCTTCAGCTTCTGGGCGAAACTCGACGATGGCGTGCGCGGATTTAATCCGCGTTTCATCACGCCGACCAGCACCCATTGGGTTCTTTGGACACCAGGCCGAGGCGTGGGTCTCTTCACTCCAGCGATCAGCACTGAGCCGTCTTCCAACGCCTGGACTCATTACGTGGTTGTGTTCGACAGGTCGCTGGCGACGTATTCCCTTTACGTAAATGGCAATCGCGAAGTGGCTGGGGCCAGTGGTTACGCCCGACCCGATCCGACCGGTCTGGCGTGGGTGATTGGTCATTCCGAAACAACCGCGTCCACCTCCGATTCGTGGACCGGTTCGCTGGACGAAATGCGAATCTATAATCGCTTGCTCAATGTCAACGAAGCGAAGGCGCTTTATTATTTTGCGGGTGGCCAGCCGTCCTTGTCCATTGAGCGCAATGGAAATTCAATTACGCTCTCGTGGTCGGCGGGCGCCGCAGGTTATCAATTGCAAAGCACCGATGCCTTGGGTAATGCGGCGGTTTGGAGTAACGTGTCCGGGACACCGACCGGTTCGGCGGATGGTCTGACTCAAACTTTCACTTTGACCGCAGACAGCGACGCGAAATTCTATCGGTTGCAAAAATAACAGTTGGGATTGAAAACATTATGAAAACCGGGCTCGCATTAACGGGAAGGCGCATGGCCTTCACTTTGATTGAACTGCTGGTCGTTATCGCCATCATCGCGATTCTGGCCGGATTGCTTTTGCCCGCGCTGGCCAAGGCGAAAGACAAAGCCCTCCAGACCCAGTGCCTGAGCAACCTCAAGCAGATCTCTCTGGCGATGACGCTTTACACGTCTGACAATCGGGACAAGACGCCGAATAGTGACAGCGTCATCATTGGCGGTCAGCAGAAGGACATCTGGTGGTGGTACAAAGAATTGGTCAAACCTTATGCCGGGATAAAAACTGCCACCAATACCGACCATGCTTTTCAATGCCCGAAGGACCGTGGATGGAAAGGTCACCCGCCCTACGAAATTACCCATTGGAAGAATCCGCTTCTGGATTATGGGAGCTTCGTTTTCAACGGCGTCAATGCTGGAAATGGCACTCATCTTTTGAATATTCCACTGTCCAACGTGAAACACCCGACACGAACGGTGATGATGGCCGAATGGCCAATTCATTGGGGCTATTCCTGGCACAAGAACGGAAAATACGGCAGCGCGGATGTGGCGCACAAAGATGCCCTCATTGACGTCGGCTTCGTCGATGGTCACGCATCCTTCATCAAACTTTATTACACAGCCGCCCTTGGTGACCAGGTTTACGCTTACCGGACCAAGGACATT
>JBDSIW010000574.1:0-10369 GCA_039917795.1 Verrucomicrobiota bacterium
CTGCGACAATTCCGCCGTAACACCAGCCGCCGAGATAATAGGGGCCCTGCGGTTGGAGCGACCGCATTTGCTGAATGTAGTACGCGGCCATTTCCTCAACCCGAGTGTGGCTGTCTTCCTTGCGGCCAAATCCGATTGACTGAAATCCATAACAAGGCTGCTCCAGACCGAGATGATAAATCAACGCGCCATAGGCGAGAACATCCCCGGGGGTGGTATGCACCAGGAAAAGCGGCGGCTTGCTGCCGAGCGGTTGCAGCGGAACCATCGACGAAAACCTGGATTCACCCGAGAAATTCTCGATGTGCCTCGCGAGGGATTCGATGGTTGAAGCTTGGTAAAGAATTTCGAGCGGCAATTTTTTCCCAGTGAAACGGTCGATTTCTACAATCAAGTTCAGTGCCTGCAAGGAATCGCCGCCGAGTTCAAAAAAACTTACGTCAATGCCGATGGGCCGCTTGTTCAGGAATCGCTCGAACACCAATTGGAGCTGCATCTCCAATGGAGTTTGCGGCGGTTTGATCGCAGCGGAAAAATCCTCCTCGGCTATGGGATCGGGCAACGCCCGGCGATCCACCTTGCCATTGGGAGTCAGTGGCAATTTTTCGAGGTGCATGAAAACCGACGGGACCGCGTAAACCGGAACTTTCTCGCGCAGAAATTTTCGCAGTTCCGAGGAGGCGGCGGTTCCGTCGGTTTTGTTCACGATGTAAGCCACCAGTTGCTTGTCGCCGGACCCGAATTCCTTCGCCACGACCACCGCTTCCCGCACTTCTGGATGCTGGCTCAGGACGGATTCGACTTCACCGAGCTCGACGCGAAACCCGCGAATTTTCACCTGATGATCGATGCGCCCGAGAAATTCGATGTTTCCATCGGACAGGGCGCGGGCGAGATCGCCGGTTCTGTAAAGGCGCGTTCCCTCGTCAAACGGATTGCGGATGAATTTCTCGGCGGTGAGCTCAGAACGATTCAAATAGCCGCGCGCCAGACAATCGCCGCCGATAAACAATTCGCCTTCCGCGCCGGCCGGAACAGGCTTCATTTTTTCATCAAGCAAAAGAATCTCCGTGCGATCAATCGCCTTGCCGATGGGCGGAAGCGCGGGCCAGGCCGACGCCGGGCCCTCCATTTGATAAGCCGTCACGACGTGCGTTTCGGAAGGCCCGTACTGATTGTGCAGAGCGCAATCGGGCAGCCGCGTAAAAAATTGGATGAGTTGCGGCGTGATTTGCAGCTGTTCGCCAGCGGTGATGATTTCCTTCAAATGACTGGGAAAAATTTGCTCGTACTCGGCTGCGCCAGCTAGGTGTTTCAAAGCGACGAATGGAAGGAAGAGACGTTCCACCTTTTCGGTTTCGAGAAACTTTAAAAGCTGATTGGAATCGCGCCGAAGTTCCTCGGAAACGAGGACGAGCGTTCCGCCGCTGGCAAGGGTCGAGAAAATTTCCTGGAACGAGACATCAAAATTAAGTGAGGCGAATTGCAGTGTTCTTGCATCGGGCCGCGCGCTCCAATGTTTAAATTGCCAGAGGAGAAGATTGACCAGCGGGCCGTGGCGCATCGCGACCCCCTTGGGTTTTCCGGTCGAGCCCGAGGTGTAAATTAAATAAGCCAGATGATCGTGATCGCCCGGCGTGGACAGATTTTCTTCCGATTCCTGCGCAATCTTTTTCCAGCCCGTATCGAGGCAAAACAAATGCGCGCTGGAAGCGGGCAGGGTGGAAACGAGTTTCTCCTGGGTCAAAATGATCGGAGACTGAGTGTCTTCGAGCATGGAATGGACGCGCTCTTTCGGATAATTCGGGTCGAGCGGAACGTAGGCGCCACCCGCCTTGATCACGGCAAGAGCGCCGATGATTAACTCAAGCGAACGTTCCGCATAAATTCCGACGACCACGTCCGGGCCCACACCGAATTTCTTCAAGTAACGCGCGAGCTGATTGGCGCGCCGGTTGAGTTCTAGGTAAGTCAGGGTCGAGGCACGACCGTTTCCGGCCATTTCCGGAAACGAAACGGCGACCGCGTCGGGGATTTCTTCGACCTTTTTTTCCACCATCGCTTTCAAGCTCTGGCGAATCGAATCGGTTTCGATTTTCTCGATTGGGAGAACGTCTGGAGACAAGGTTGGAGATGTCAGAGTTGGCATCCGGTGTCCTTTTTTATTAATGAGCAGCGAGGGCTTCCTGGGACGGTTTTTTGTTCTCCGCCTTGGCTCGTTCTGCTTCGTGCGTCATCAAACGGAAAATGTCCGGAATGGCCATCGTCTCCTCGGGGATCTCGGTCTGGTTGGTAAAGAGCGCGGCGTAACTGTGTTTGTCCTTCGGATGGTAGCCATGCATGGCGCGAATCGGACGTTCACCCATATGGCTCGGCACGATGAGAACGCCTTCCTGAACCAGAAAGATGGTTTCCCCAAAATAGCGGTCAGGAAAATAGGCGCGGAGCTCTTCGAGCTCTGCGCGAGGGAGAATGCGCCCCTGGGGAACGCCGTTGAGGACCGCGGTAATTTTTCCGCGGGCATTGTCGTTGAAAAACCAAAAGCGCGCCATGGTTGAGTCATAAACGACGGCGTAATCTTTTTCCATTTCGAGATCGAGCGCGTCAATTTTAGATTTGAGATCGAGCAGTTCGTCGCAGTTCGCCATGCCGTGGTCGCTGAAGACGTAGAGTTTGACTTCGTCGTAATGCTCGCGGGCCTTTTCCAAAACCTTCGTGATCCATTCCTCGTAAATGCGCAGGCGTTTTGGAACCTCGGGCGAAAGGTTTCCAACATTGTGCAGGAGGCCGTCCAAACCAGGCCAATAGGAGAAGGAGAAATCAATTTTCTCGCCCTCGATGGCCTGTAGAAGATCCTCGTAGTTCTGTGGCTCGGATTTGCCGGGGTCGCTCACGAAATAAGGGATTTGGTGCTCTCCGAGAAAATCAAAAATGTTCGAGCCCTGGTTCATGCCTTTCGGCTTGAGCGGACTTTTCTTTTCGCTGAAGTCGTAAAGCGTAATGTGCTTGAAAGGAATGTTGTAGAGATCGAAATAGCCCTCGAATCCAAGTTTGGCGCGGACGAGTTTGGTAAGCCAACGTCGGAAAATGCGGCGGCTGGTCATGGCAGTCGGCAACCAGCGCAACGGACGCAGGAATTTAAACGGCGAATTTTTCGGGTCGTAAACGAAATAGCACCAGTTGCGATGTTCGACTGGCCAGCGTCCCGAAAGGATGGACGGCACACAGGTCGAGCTGTAGCCAAAAACGGAAGTGAGCTTTTTCCGCTGAGGTGCGAGCGCGCGGAGGAACGGATCGCTCTTCACAATTTCCCACCCGCAGGCGTCGATCATGATGAAGATGGGGAGAACAGATTTCATTTGAATCAGGAGCCTGAAACTAGCCGTTTTACTTCGGCCACCAGATGCGTCGGGCTGAACGGTTTGGTAAAGACGACATCACCATCGGACTCGGCTTTTTCCCCCGGAAGATCCGGCATGCGAATCACGGGAATGTGCGGGGAGGATCTGCTCGATTGCGGCTGCGGATCGAAATGATCGTTCATCACGACCAGTTCGGGCGCTTGCCGGTCGATTGCTTTCATGGCTTCCACGCGGTTATGGGCTTTGATCAATTCGTATCCGGCCCGCTCGAGGTGATGCTGGATCAAACGCAACATTAAGGGACGTTCATCAACGACCAGGATTTTTCTTGGCATAAATTTTTATGAGTTTTCTGCAGCAAGGATGAGAAAGGTCTGATCATCTTTGGGCGCCGATTCTTCCTGAAAATCCCGCAGCACGGCGGCAAGGGAATCTTGTATTTCGTCCGCCGTCCTCAGTCCGGCCGCGGTTCCGCTCATCCAACTGGCCAGGCGATGATATCCAAAGAATTCTTCGCTCGGATTGCGGGATTCTGTCACGCCGTCGGTGTAAAGAATGACCCGGCAATCGTTCGTCAATGGCTCGCGGGCCTCGGTGAAAAGAGTGTCGGCCAGAATCCCGAGTGGCATTCCCTCGGGAGAGATGATTTTCGGCTCGGGATTATTCCCGGAAAAAACCAGCACCGGACAATGCCCCGCGCTGGCGACCACCATTTCGTGGGCATGCACGTCGATGAAAGCGAGCTGCGCCGTGATAAACATTTCCACTTCCGAAAGGTCCTGATGAAGCAGCGAGTTGGCTCGCGAGAGCAACGCTGCAGGTTGATTGGCCAGCTCAGGCGAGCCCCGAAAAATGCTTCGCAGAATTGCCGCGAACATGGCCGCGGGAACACCTTTGCCCATCACGTCGGCAATGATCAACAGTGCAGAGTGATCGCTGACGGAAACGGCGTCGTAAAAATCCCCGCCCACGTGTCGAGCGCTTTGCGTGTAACCCGCCAGGCTGAAACCGGCTAATTGCGGTAATTTTTTCGGAAGTAGGGCGCGTTGAATTTCGCGGGCAATCTCAAGTTCACGCGTGACGAGACGATGATTAAGTTGCTCTTCGTAAATGCGGGCGTTGACGATCTGGATCGCGAGAAAGTCGGCCAGAGTGTGGATCACATTGACATGCGCCGCAGTAAAAGGACGGTCATTGGTGGTTTTGCCAATCGTTAGCGTGCCGATCAAAGTTTCCGCAAAATAAAACGGGTGAATCAATCCCACTTTGGCGGGTTGCATGGAGCGCAACGGGTCGCCCGGATCGAGAGGGTTTTCCGAATCGAACAGGACATCCTTCCGATAGGCGCCCGATTTTAATTCCGCGGAAGTCCCCACCTTGGCGATATTGGTAATCAGCGGCGGCAATTGCTGGTCCGGAGTGGAGGACGCGAAGACGCTCAACACAGTGGTGCGCTTTGGAACAATGCGGAGGATGAACCAATCGGCGGAAGTGATCTTGACCAAATCGTAACACAAGGACTGGGAAAAATTCTGGAGATTGTCAGTCTTGCCGAGTTCCGTGCCACTCCGAAAAATGGCGGAAAGACTTTCGTAGCATGAACTCAATTCCTCGGCCATCTCCGTCACGACCAGTTCGCTTTCAGCGAGCTTGGCTTTCAACTCCTCCACGCTCTCCCGAGTCAAGCGCACAGGCTTCGGGGTCTGCCGAAGTTTTTTCAAGGTCAGAGTATTGTCGCCGATCAGACGTTCGTAGCTAACGTAGTCCATCAAGGACTTCATCAGGAAAATTCCGCGCCCGCTTTCGCTTTCCTGGTCGACCAGGATCGTTTCGTCAGGCAGATCAAACCCTGCTGTGTGATCGTGGACGCTAATTTTCACCTCGACGTCGTCGCATTGGATCTCGACTTGGATTGAGTCGAACTGTCGGGATGGCATCACGTAAAGAACGGCGTTGTTGCAGGCCTCGACGAGGGCGAGTTCACATGCCATCAATTCTTCGTCTGACAAACCTTTCCCGGCCAGAAACTCTCGCGCAGCGTGCGTGGCAGGACGGACCTGCTCGATTTCGCAAGCCAGCTTAAGCTGGAGACTCGAGGTGGAAGGCAAGTGAGACAAAGCAACCATTGTTAGCGTTTGATGATTTCGAAAATCCGGTGCATGCGGGTCAACTCCAAAATCTGCTGGACGGGAGCCGTTGGATTGAGCAGGCGAACCTGACCATTGCGAGTGCAGGCCAGCTTGTGCAAGGAGATCAATGCCCCAAGGCCACAACTATCGACAAAAAGAGTTTGAGAAAGATCGACCTCAATTATTTTCTGGGCATCGGTCATGGCTGCCCGGGCATGGTCACGAAAAGCATTCGCATTGGAAGCGCCCAATTCCTTCATTCCGGTGATGCTGAGGGTGTCTCCGCTGACTTGGACTTTCATATATTTTATATTTAGGTTTCGATCAATTGTTCAGTATGGCCGCTGCCTATCGGAAAGACGGTCTGACTATAGGGGGGCTTGCGCTACCGGAACAATCGGGGGTGAACACATTTCTTCTCACAGCAAAAGGCCCGACATTTTTCTCAGCATTAACCTGAAATTTCAGAAGCGAAAATAGCAGCTCGATTAGCGGGCGGCGAGACTGACGGGGCGATCCTTGAAAGCCGCGGAATCCACAGGGACGGTATTCTCGATCTTTCGGGTCAGGAGGCGTTTGGTTGCGCGCCATAAAATCTGGAAGTCGAGGCGCCAATTCGCCTGCGCCGCGTAAAAACTCGCATGAGCGCGGGCATCATCCGACGCAACATCCGTACAACCTTCCGAGTCACCTTGGGAAATCAAGCCGATGGGAGAAGCGAGCCAAAGGCGCTCAAATTCATTCGAGAGCTTTCCCGCTTCAATGTGGGTCAGCGGTCGATTTCCGACCCAGGTGAATTCACCGCGCGCGACATTCAACAATTGCGGCCAGCGTTTCCACCAGCCATTGGCCATGGCGAATTCGTGATAAACAATCGATGAACTCTGTGTGACGAAGCTCGGGACAGTTGCACGGCGCGGACGCAAAGCGCGATGCCTGGAAAGTTTGGCCTTAAGAACCGTGACCAGCGCGAACGGAGACGTCAGACCAAGGCAAGCCCACGCCGCAAGGCGCCCGACCAAATTTCCGCACTCGATCGATACGCTCTTATCCTTTAAGCCGCAAAGCAGGAAATTATCGGGAATGCGCACAATGGATGCGCTCTCCATTTTGACGAGCGTATTTCCCAGAGCGAATGATTTGGTCACGTGGGTCAACTCGCCCACAAACGTATTCCCGCCGACGAGGCTTTCAGAAATCGCCGCGCGACGCTCCACCACGACGCCGTTTTCAAGAAATGCCATCGGGCCAATTTCGCTTCCGGATTTGATCAAAACATTCTGACCGATCCAGCAGGGGGCGATCAGTTTTGCGTCGGAGGCGATCTGGCTGCGCAGGCCGACCCACACCCCCGGCTGGACCTCGCGGACGCCGATTTGAGTCTGGCCGGATTTCTGAGTCAGCCACTGTTGCGCTCCGCGAAAAAATTCCGCGTAGCTGGCAAAAATATTTTGGTCGTTGCAACCAGGGAAGTGATCCAGCAGCACGACATGATCCGATTCAGTAATTCGATTCTCTGGTTTGGTGGTGGAGTATTTGGCGCGGGCGTCGTCGCAACTCAATTCGTCAGACTCAGGAACCACCTCGATGCGCAATCCCCATTGCGCTCCATTTCCGACAAGAGTCCGAACTTGGTCCGGGCGGTCATCCGCCAGAATTCTGACCGATTTGACTCCGCAACCCGCGAGATGTTCGAGCCAGTAATAAATAAACGGATTTCCCAGGACGGAGAAGTTCACGAGCGGCGTCATTTCTGCGAGTGCGCTCACTTCGGTCCGTTCCGATGGACAGATTAATAGTGCGTTCATTAATAGGCTCCCTTGCTCAACAAAACTGCCGGAATCGTTTGCAGGAGAATTTTTATATCGAGCCAAAAGCTTTGGCTCTCGATGTAGCGCAAGTCCAATTGGACCTGGCCCCTGAAATCAATTTCGCTCCGGCCTCCCACCTGCCAGAAACAAGTAATGCCCGGGGGAACGGCAAGGCGGCGGCGGTCTGCCAAGGTGTAACGGGCGACTTCTCTGGGAACGGGCGGGCGTGGTCCAACAAGTGACATGTCTCCCGTTAAGACGTTGAAGAACTGAGGAAATTCATCGAGCGAAAATTTACGCATCCACTTTCCGATTTTGGTAATGCGGGGATCATTTTTGATTTTGAAGGTCACGCCGTCCTTGTGCTGATTTTTATCCAGCACGGTTTGAATCTTTGCCTCCGCATTGATGCACATGGAGCGGAACTTCCACATCTTGAATTCACGGCCGTACCGGCCCACTCGAGTCTGCGGAAAAAACACCGGCCCGCGATCCTCGATTTTAATCAACGCAGCGATGATGAAAAACAAAGGCGAGGAGACGAGTAGAAACATGCAACTCGCGATAATATCGAATGTTCTCTTCAGAAAAAACGCGAAGGAAACCACAGCGCGCCAGGACCATTGCTTCCATTGGGCGGAAATCTTCATCGAAGCCCGTCCGTAGAAAGTTTGTGTTCGCAGGAAACGCTTGACCAACAGATCGTTCATCTCCGGGTCTGTCATTTTTAATTTTGCGCTAATAATTCTTCCAGTTTGTCACCAAGTTCCGCCGCAGTATCGGCATTTGCATCTTTCAAAACAACATTCGCCCACCGCAATTGTGTCGCCACGAACCGCTCATGCATCGGCGCGACTTGTTCTCGATACTGCTGACGCACGCTGGCGGCATCGCGACCCCGCTCAGCGAGATCACGGGCGATGCGTCGACTCAAGCAAACCCTCCTTGGACATTCAATAAAGACACGGCACGAGAACATTCGCCGTAATTCCTGGCGGCGGAGCAGCCATAGGCCGTCGATAATAACAAAAAGTGTCGGTTTCACAATCTTTCCTTTCTGAAGTCGCGAATGTGTCGTGAAATCATATTGTGGTGCTTCAGTGGAGCGACCGGCGGCGAAACTTGAAAGAACTCGTTCCAGGCTTTCCCAGTCGATGGCCCGCGGATGATCAAAATTGATTTTGGCTCGCTGTTTTTCAGACAAGTGCGAACGGTCGCGATAGAAGTCATCCAGGGACAGGCGGGTGGTTATTTTCTCGAACCGCTTTTGCAGTTTGTCCGCCAGCCAACTTTTTCCCGAACCGCTTCCACCAACGATCGCAATCAACTTGGGTTTAGATGTTTTCAAAAATCTTATCGGGTTTTCTCCCGCATTCACGCGGTCCATCTAAAACCGAAGCCAAACAACCGGCAATCGGGACGGGGGAGATACGTCTGCACAGAGGAATTCCTCAGGACGACTCGGGATTTGTCCTTAAGCCCTTTGGAGCGGGGAGTCGATCAAATGCGATTCATCAATCACTTTCCGGAACATTGCTTCCAGGCCCAGAATGTACTCCGCGAAGCTATATTGTTCATCGACCATGCGGTGTCCTTCGTCCCCCATCTTTCGGGCGAGCGGTTTGTCCTGGAGTAGCTGTTGGAGGCGGGCGGCGTATTTATCGCGATCCATCCACGGGACAAGAAATCCATTCTGTCCGTCTTTCAACCAGTCTTTGATTCCGCCCGCATCGAAAGCGACCACTGGGATGCCATAGCGCATCGCCTCCATCCCGATCGTGGCAAAGGGCTCGGGCCACACTGAACTGATCGCCATTATGGTGCATTCGCGATAAAAATTCTTGAGTTCCTCCTGCGGAACGAAGCCCATGAATTTGACGCGGTCATCCAGCTTAAGTTTTTTGCTGAGCGCCTCACAAAAAGGGCGGTGGGTGCCATCGCCGAGAATGATGCACTCGAAAGGCACGGTTAAGCGGGCGAGCGATTCGAGCAAGACATCCACCCCTTTTCCGCGAATAATCTGGCCCGCGTAAACGATCAGATTTCGCTCGCTAAAACTGCTTCGCAGATCCGGGTCGCCCATCCGCGGAACGGGGGGATGAATCTCAATTTTTTCCGCCTCAAATCCGTTGCGCAGCAATTCGTCTTTCATGTAATTCGTGACCACCACCATGCGTTGGAACTGGTGGTTCAACCGAATTTCGCGTTTCTTGTCCGAATAGCTGATAAATTTCAGCGGGAACCCGCCTTCAGAATTCCGCGCGAACGAAGCGACACAGGGAAAGATGCAGCGCAGGCCAGCAGCGTTGGTGCAGATTTTCCGGGTGAAATAATTATATTTATAGCTACGCATGCAATAAATGTCGTGATCGTGAACCATGCGAACCAAAGGAATTTTTGATCGAACGAGTGTATCAATCACTTCCAGCTCTGCCATCTTATGGACATAAATGATGTCGGGTTGAAATGAATCCAAAGCGGCCTGCACGCGCTGGGCGTTTCCGCGCTCGCGGAGAGAAAAGCGGTCGGTAAAGGTTTCCTGCCACGCTGCTTCGGCTTTTCCGGTGGTTGGACCGTGAATAATCCCAACAACATGTCCGCGCCGTTTCAATTCTGTCGCGGTGATATGGGCATTCGCTTCCGCCCCCGCCAAAGCGCCGAATCGCTCGTGGACAAATAACAATTTCATTGAGTTCATCAAGATGGCTCAGGTTAGTCACATGGAAAACGCTTTGTCAGCGTGGTTTCCCTCAATGCCCAAAATTAAAATCCTGAGGTAACAATACGACTTGAACCTGATTGCGATTCATTTTTTGGACCCTTAAAATTCTGAAATGCAGCGCGGCCCGCTTGTGACTGAGGCATGGGAGCGCCGCTCTATCAGGCAAACTATATGAATACTTTTCAAGAGGCGAAATCTAAACTGGCGGATGACCTCCGACTCGTGGCAGATGATGCGGAGGAATTGATGAAAGCGATGAGCGGCGAACTCTCCGAGAAAACCAGGGAAGTGCGCGAACGGCTGACCATTGTACTAGCCGATGCAAAGAAAACCTGTGCGCAACTT
>JBDSIW010000575.1:0-4185 GCA_039917795.1 Verrucomicrobiota bacterium
GGAGTCAAACACTGGGAAAGGGCGCGCGAACTAGATCCCAAAAACCCGGCAGCCTGGAACAATCTGGCCAACTACTATGGGCATCGCAGTCCGCTCGCCAAGGCTTTTGAATATTATGCGAAAGCGATTGAACTCGATCCCACCGAGCCGGTTTATTTTCAGAATTTCGCCACCACGGTTTATTTATTTCGCAAGGATGCGATGGAATATTACAAGATTGATGAGACCGAGGTATTCGATAAGGCGCTCGATTTGTATCGCAAGGCGATGAAACTTGCTCCGACCGATTTTATTCTGGCGTCGGATTACGCGCAAAGTTTCTACGGGACAAAACCTCCGCGAATGCAGGATGGCCTGGTGGCGTGGACCGATGTGCTGAAAATCGCGCGGGACGAAGTCGAGCGGGAAGGGGTTCGCATTCATCTGGCGCGAATTAATTGGAAACTCCACCATTTCGATGAAGCCCGCCAACAACTAGCCGCGGTGACGAACGAGATGTATTCGGTCACTAAACGGCGATTGCTGAAAAATGTGGATGAGGAGGAAAATCCTGCGAAACAAACCAACTCAATTCCAGCGACAGCGGAATAGGTTCACGCGCTTCCTCCATAACATCTCGCAGCTCAAGCCGGAGTCGGTTCACGCTCATTTCCTCCCGAATTGCGCGAGGAGTTTATTATGGATGTCCCCAAAGCCGCCATTGCTGAATACGCAGATGACATCGCCTCCCGACGCGCCTTTTTTCACGTGCGCAATGATCGAATCGACGTCTGGCAAATAAGCCGCCGGCTTGCCGCTCGCCTGGAGATCGTGCATCAGTTTCGCTGGATCAAGACGCTCTTCCGGCTTGAGTAATTCCAGCCTGGCGATTTGCGACAACACGATGGCGTCGGCTTCGGCAAAAGCTTCACCGAGCTCTTTCTGAAAAACATTCCGGCGCGTTGTGTTGGTGCGCGGCTCGAAGATCGCCCAGATTTTTTGGCTCGGATATTTGAAACGCAAAGCGCGCAACGTTTCGCGAATCGCCGTCGGATGATGGCCAAAATCATCCACGACCGTGATACCGCCCGCGATGCCGCGCACCTCCATGCGACGCTTGATTCCCTTGAACGTGTCGAAGGCAGTTTGAATTTGTTTGTTGGACAAACCGCAATGCTTGGCTGCGGCAACCACCGCGAGCGCGTTCCGCACATTCAATTCCCCCAGCAAATTGAGATGAAATTTAAAACTGGGAATTTCAAACTCCGTCGCGGTCGCGCCGTATTTTGCATTAAATCCCCGGAAAGCGTTGTTCTCTCCCAGGCCAAAGCGTTTGACCGGACAATGGGTCACATTGAGCAGAGGCGAAAGATTCTCGTCGTCCCCGTTCGCGAGCAAAAGTCCGTTGCGCGGAATCAAATTGATGAAGCGTTTAAACTGAAGCTGTATCGCCGCGAGGTTTTCAAAGATGTCCGCGTGATCGAATTCGAGATTGTTGATGATCGCGACTTCCGGGAGGTAATGGACGAATTTGCTACGCTTGTCGAAAAAGGCAGTGTCGTATTCGTCGCCCTCGATGATGAACCATCCGCTGTCGGTGAAGCGCGCGCCTTGCTTCAGATTCTCTGGAATGCCGCCGATGAGAAAACTCGGATTCAATCCATTGTGTTCAAAAACCCAGGTGAGCAGCGAGGTAGTAGTCGTCTTGCCGTGCGTGCCGCTGACGACGATGGAACGTTTGCCGCGAATGAAAAATTCCTTGAGTAATTCCGGCAGCGAACAATAGCGCAGTTTTTTTTCCAACACCGCTTCCGCTTCGGCGTTGCCGCGTGAAATGGCGTTGCCGATGACGACCAGGTCAGGTTTGCGCGCCAGGTTTTGCTCGGCGTAAGCGGGCATGACTTCGATCTTCCTTTCGGCAAGAAACGTGGACATCGGCGGATAAACATTGCTGTCAGAACCGGTAACATGAACGCCTTTTTCAACCAGCGCCGCCGCCGCCGAGGCCATCGCAGTGCCACAGATTCCGACAAAATGAACAGATTTGATTTCCGAGGAGAACATGACATAGAAAATAACCATCGGGACACAAAGGACACAAAAGTTTTTCTGAAAATTCATAGCCGCCAACGTAAGGAGATTGGTCCAGGATTCTTGAATGGCGCTTCTCCGCCTCCTTCCGTCAGCGGCTACTTCTAAAGGTCATTTCACCACCAGTTTAAAACTCTCTGAGTGGCTGTTGAACTCCGGCGCGTACATACACTGAATATCCGCGATGCCGCTCTGATATTCGCCGCGAAGCTGGACGCGCGTAGAATATTCAAAGATGTAAATTCCTTTCGGCAGATAATCGATGAAGAAGTGGCTCGCGGTGTCGCGGGTCGATTCGTAGTAGGCGAGGCCGTCCTGATATTTGTATTGCGAGAGAACATTCACCGGTTCGGTACCACTGCCGCGTTGATCTTTGAGGTGAACATATTCCATGTCGCGATCGGTCCGCAGTTCAACGCGCACGACCAATTCATCGCCCACTTCCAAACCTTTTTGCAAAGCTTCCAGAACTGGCCCGCGATTCGTGTTCACTTTTTTGAACAGCGTTTTCTTCAATTTCAACGGTGTCCCTTCGTGCGGCGTCACCTTGGTCATGTCTTCCAGGTATTGCCAATTCACGCTGCCCCATGCGACGCCCTTATCGACTTTCTTCACCGTGATCTCGCCGAGCGCAGGTTTGATTTCGCCAGCGGTAAATCGCTTCTCATAAAAACCAGTTCCAGCTTCGACTTTCTCCGGCTGAATTTTCTGTCCGGCCAAAGAAACTTCTACCAGTGCATCGCTCGCCAGATTTTTTCCTCCGCGCAGCAACAGCGCATAAACCGCGTCGGCCGTTGCCTTCGTAGTTTTCCAGTCCTGCGTCTGTTTTTGTTTCAGCAGCCAGACCTTTGCATCTTCGACGGCCGTTGCGTCGTTCATCACTTCGTCAAACGCCTCGATCATCAGCGCCTGGGTTTCAATCGGCGCGCGGAACCACCACCACGAGAATTCCAAATCGCGCCAGAACATTCCCATTTCTTCCTCGTTTACCGAGCGTTCCTTGATCGACGCCATGATTGCCCGGGCGGTTTTCTGATCGTCAAAGCGATTGAGCGCAATCGCCAGATGCCCCTGCGATTGGCGATTGTCGAGCTTCAGCCAGAACGCGCGCGCCTGTCCGAGAAAATAATCGACCGCTTCCCGTTGGTTCGGGGCAAACGCCTTGTCCTTCAAGAAGAAACTGCGGCCATACAAATAGAGCGCAATCGTGGGGCTGAGGTGATTCAAGTCCTTGTTTCCGTGACGCAAAATTTCGCGATACGTTTCGTCGATCCAATTATCCAAACGATTGAGCGAACGAATGGCCGGTTCGGTTTTCACATCGAGACCGAGATGGCGCAGGCGTCCAAAGCCAGTCGTGATGTAAAGCGTGATGTAATCATTCCCCGGCCCGCCCGGAAACCACGGCCATGCGCCGTCGTTGTTTTGCATCTGGGCAAGTTTTTCAAGATTCCGGGCAGTCTCATAATCAAGCCGGTTGTCCTCGAACAGAATTCCAACATTGCGCCGCGCCTGACTTTCATTCTGCGCCTGACGCACCCACGGCGATTCTTCGAGCGTGACACTTTTCAAATCCTGATTTTTTTCCAGCGGACTATCGAGCGCCGGTGTCCCGCGCCATTGCTCGAATATTTTGTGAATCTTTGGATCGGATTTCGCGATGTGCCGCGCGAGAGAGTTCGCGTAAAATCGATTGAAGGTCTGCTCGGAACATTCGTAGGGAAATTCCATCAAATACGGTAACGCCATCACCGCATACCAGGACGGATTGGAAACCATCTGCACGACGAGATTCTGGCTCTTCAGCGTGTCGGATTTCCCTGACTCCAATAATTTCGTGAACTGAAAATTCTTCTCTGCGGGCCCGCGAATCGGCAACGTCATCGACTCTGTCACCAAAATCCTTCGCGACAGGACCGGGAAAATTCCTTCTTCGCCGTCGGAAATCTTGTCTGTCGCCGCGACCGCTTTGTAACTCAGCATCGACAAACCATCGGGCGTTTTGATTTTCCAACTGAAGCTGCGCGACTCCTTCGCTGGAATTTCAAAGCCTTGTTCGGTCGCAAGATTGCCGAGAAATTCATCAACGATGTTTTCATTAAGTGCGTTGTTGAA
>JBDSIW010000576.1:0-3329 GCA_039917795.1 Verrucomicrobiota bacterium
CCAGCAAATGGAGTTTTTGAAACGGCTCGGGCTGGAAGTTCAAACCGCCGACGCGAATGACTCGTGTACGGCGCGCGTTCCGTCTTTTCGCGTTGATTTTAAACGCGATGTTGATCTGATTGAGGAAATCGCGCGGTTGCATGGCATTGATAAAATTCCTGCGACTCCGCCGCGCGGTGCGATTGGGGCCAATGCGTTCGACAAAACCTACGATGAAATCTCGCAAGCACGGGGAATTTTTTCAGCGTTGGGATTGTGTGAGGCGCAAGGGCAGACATTGGTGTCGAGCGCCGATTGCCGGGGCGAGAATACGGATCTCGTTGCGTTGAAAAATCCGCTCAGCTCGGAAATGGATGTGTTGCGTCCGAGTCTGCTCCCAGGATTGTTGAGTTCGTTGCGGCACAATCTCAGCCGGAAAAATAATGACGTGGCGTTGTTCGAAATTGGGAGGGTTTTCCTCAAGACGAACGGCGTGGCGAAAGAGGAACGCCGGGTGGCGGTGGCATTGACCGGGCAGAGAAATGCGATTTTCTGGAACAGCGCGGAACGCGATGCGAAATTCGACAGTTACGATTTGAAAGGAGTTTTGGAGGAATTCCTCGAGCAATTTGGATTGCGCGGCATCACTTTTTCCCGCCGCGCCGAAAGCGGGTCGCTTTATCTTGAATCTGCATCGGTTCAACTGGGTAAACTTCCACTGGGAGAAATCGGGCAGGTGAGTCCGGCGGTGGCTCGAAAATATGACCTGCGCGACTCTGTGTTTTTGGCGGAGCTGAACATGGACGCGCTTCTGGCGCGTCGTAACACGGCAAAATCGTTTAAGGCTTTGCCGACGTTTCCCTCGATTCGCCGGGATGTCGCGATGCTTGTTCCCGAGACGACCACGCACGAATTGGTTTTATCTGCCGCAAGACAAGCCCGTCCGCAAAATCTGGAGGCGACGGAGTTATTCGATGTCTTTCGCGGAAAAAATATTCCTGCCGGGCAAAAGAGCATGGCCTACGCATTTATCTACCGCCACGCCGAGCGAACTCTGACGGATGCGGAGGTCAACGCGGAACACGAAAAGCTGGTCGGGCAATTCAAGCAAACCCTTCAGGCGACGATGCGCGAAACGTGAGTTGAAGGTTCGATGCAAAAAGTCGATCACCCCATTTTTCCAATGATTTTCAGCTATTTATGGAGATTCGGCTTGCGACTTCGGCTTTTTTTTTGTTAAGCATACGCGCAACTTTATGGCAGCCATTGGCCGATTTCAAAAGGGCGACGACATCTTTTACGGGAAAGTGGTGGACGGGGAACTCTTCAAATTGCACGGAGATGTATTCGGTTCGCCGTCTTTCGATAAAAAACCCACGCCGTTCAAGGGACTCAAAACCCTCACGCCGGTAGCGCCTTCGAAAATTATCGCGGTCGGGCTCAACTATGCGGACCACGCGCGCGAGTCGGGAAAGCCGCTTCCCAAGGAGCCGTTGTTCTGGTTCAAGGCGACGACCTCGCTGATTCCAGACGGCTCGAAGATTGAGATTCCTTTTCCCAAACATAGGACAGATTACGAAGCGGAGCTGGCTATCGTTATTGGACGGCGTGTTCGCAATGTCACGCCCGCCGCGGCCGCGCGCTATATTTTCGGTTACACCGCCGCCCAGGACATCAGCGACCGGACGATTCAGAATTCCGAAACGCAATGGGCGCGCGCCAAGTCGTTCGACACCTTCACGCCGCTTGGGCCGTATGTGGAAACGAAGATCGACCCACATGACTTGACCATCCAGATGTTCCAAAACGGCCAGCTTCGCCAAAACTCGAACACGAGCCAGCTCATTTTCAATTGCTTCCAGATCGTCAGCTTTGTCTCGACGAACATGACCCTTTTACCTGGGGACGTGATTGTCACGGGAACACCCGCAGGCGTGGGTCCCATTCATTCGGGAGATCGGCTTGAAGTCCGAATCCAGGGGTTGACCCCGTTGGTCAACACGGTGAAATAAATTTTACGATCAGGTCACGAAGACACAGAGAAAGCTCTGTGTCTTTTTATGTTTCTACGGCAGATTCAATTTTATGCGCTGGACACAAGCACTTATTCCCACATTGAAGGAAAGCCCCGCCGAGGCGGAAATTCTTTCGCACAAGCTCTTATTGCGCGCCGGACTGGTGCGCAAATTGGCGGGGGGACTTTATACGTTTTTGCCGCTCGGTCTTCGCGCCTTGCGCAAAGTCGAGAGAATAGTCCGGGAAGAGATGGATCGCGCGGGCGCACTTGAAGTGTTGATGCCCGCCTTGCAACCGCCCGAAATCTGGCAGCAAAGCGGCCGCTACGAAACCGCGCGGGATGTCTTCTTCAAAGTCCGCGATCGCGCCAAGAAAGAATGGATTCTCGGACCAACGCACGAAGAAGTCATTACGACGATGGTCGCGGGGGAGGTGAATTCCTATCGCCAATTGCCCAAAAGTTTTTACCAGATTCAGACAAAATTTCGCGACGAGATTCGGCCGCGCTTCGGGTTAATGCGCGCGAAGGAATTCATCATGAAAGATGCCTACAGCTTCGACGCGAGCGATGAAGGCGCTCAGGTGAGTTATCAAAAGATGTACGATGCTTACGCGCGGATTTTTCAACGCTGCGGGTTGAAAGCCATTCCTGTCGAGGCGGACACGGGCGTGATGGGCGGGAAGTTTTCCCATGAGTTCATGGTGCCTGCCGAGACGGGCGAAAATGAGGTGGTCTATTGCGACGCCTGTGGTTACGCGGCGAACATCGAGAAAGCCGCGAGCCGAATCTCATCGAGTTCCGAAAAGGCTGCTTCGACCACAGCGCTGGAGAAATTCGCGACGCCCGGCGTCAAGACAATCGGGGATTTAACAAAAGCGCCTTTCAACATTCCGGCCACGGGCCAGATCAAGACATTGGTTTACATCGTGGCCGAACACCCGATTTTGATTTTGCTGCGGGGCGATCAACAATTGAATGAAGCCAAACTGGTAGGGCTGCTCGCAACCGCGGAATTTCGCGCCGCGACGGTTGAGGAAATTTCCGCCGCCTTGAACGCGCTCCCTGGGAGCCTCGGTGGGGTGGGCGTGAGGGGTCTGGCGATTTACGCTGACGAAAGTTTGTGCGGTTCCGTCGCGATGACCACCGGCGCAAATGAAAATGGTTTCCATTTTCGGAACGTTTCGATCGACCGCGACATCGTGGTCAAACAATGGGCCGATCTGCGGCTCGTGGAAGCGGACGAAGCGTGTTTGAGTTGCGGCCAGCCGCTCAAGGTGCGTCGCGCCATTGAAGTCGGCCACGTCTTCAAACTCGGCACCAAATACACGGAGGC
>JBDSIW010000577.1:0-4259 GCA_039917795.1 Verrucomicrobiota bacterium
GAGGCCGAGAACGCACACAAGGCCCTCGACGCCATCGCTACGACCAAATGTGATGTCGCCATCATCGATATTTCGCTGGGCGGCAGCAGCGGCATCGAGCTTTTGAAAAACATCAAGGTGCGTTACCCGAAACTCCTGGTGCTGATTCTCTCCATGCACGACGAGTCGGTTTACGCCCAACGCGCCCTCCGCGCTGGCGCAGCCGGATACATCATGAAACAGGAAGCAACCGAGCGCGTCCTGGTCGCTATCCGCAAGGTTTTAGGCGGCGAAGTTTATTTGAGCGAAAAACTCGGCACTCGCATGTTGAACCAACTGGTCGGTGGACGGAGCGCGACCTTGAGCGGTTCTCCGATTGAAGAATTGAGCGATCGTGAACTCGAAGTTTTTGGATTGATCGGCCAAGGCCACGGCACCCGGCCCATCGCAGAGAAACTTCATCTCAGCGTGAAAACGATCGAATCTCACCGCGCACATATTAAAGAAAAGTTGAACCTCAAGAATGCCACCGAACTGGTTCATCACGCCATCCAGTGGGCGCAGAGTGAGAGCCTCGGGTAGATCGGCGCAGTTTTCATAATTTCGCCCGAAGTTCCCTGGGGACTTTCGGGTTTTTTGTTCAGGAGATCTCTTAGCCTCCTCTAATTTCATCCCGGTAAAAATAAAACGGGCTCAGCCCGCATTGTTCGTTTGTTTTGCCGGAAGTAGCTTTCTTCATGAAAGCAAAAATTACTCAACTCATTGTTTGCGCCTCGGTGGGCGCAATTTTTCAAACCCAGCCGGTCGCACATTCCGACGAAATCCGGATCGAGAGCAGCACATCCGAGCCTGCAACCGTCGCGGCGCGCCCCTACGAAGAAGAGCAAATTTCATTATCTCCGGACCGACGTCCACGCCAGGGATTGGGAGCTGAAGATCTCACCCGCAATGAGCGGTTCGCCGCGACGCCTGCATACGTAACGACCTATCCATCCCGTCGCGAGGTCGGAATCCAAAACCGTTCCATTGGTCGTATCGAGGGCACAACCGATTTAACCACCACCAGCGCAGCTACGACGCATCCGGAGGCAGGTGCGACCATTCAGAAAACTTCGCTGGACAATTCCTACTTCGAGGCGGACATCGCTCCGAAGGTGGCCATTGATCGCACACCCCGGAAAGGATTAGGCGCAGAAGATATTACACGGGGAAGCTATGCCTCATCGGATTTTGTCGTGCGCGATCCTGCGGGTTCCGACAACTCGCGGTTGGTGCATCATAAATCTGTCAGGACGACCAAGACGGAGGCGGAACGAAACCGCGAAATGGAAACGTTCCGAAGATAAAATCGACAGCTCGAAGCATCAACTTGAAATTGAAAGCTCGACTGAGACGCCCGCAAATCCTTAATCACCGTTCCGTAAACGAGAGGCCCGATTGAAAAATCGGGCCTTTTATGTTTCACGGGCGCTTCCAACCCTTGCGATAAACCAGCCAGACGTCTTCCCTAGTGGCCCAGAAAATCGATTCTTCTTCCAACTCCTCGGCTAATTCCGAAATGTAAGCATCCAGCATCGGGATTTTTTCCTCTGACAAAAACCCGACGCGATACTCCAGATGCTCTCCGTACTGTTGCTCTCCTTTTGAATCCTTCCAGAACCCCGCGATGTTTCCGGACGCGAGCGTGTAGCCGCTGAAATTTGCCACAAGGAATTCATGGACCTCCAGCTCGTAGGTTTTGCCCCGCGAAGAACGGGATTTCATTTTCAGGGATGGGAGAAGGAGAATTCCCAATCGCCCGAGCGATTCCTTAAATGGTATAGCTGTTTTTAGAGCCATCGATTTTTCCTTTCCGCGCCATCCGCGCTCGCAGACGGATCAAATCTGGAGAATTATCTATTAAGGAAAGGCTAGAATCAGCCGCTGCGATTTTCATTGGATTGCCCCTTAAATTTCCTGGTGGAAATAGCTCCTCGCGAAGGCAAACGAAAAACAAAACGGCGCGGGAAACGCGCCGTCGAATCACAAAAGCCGTGCCAGGCTTTGTTAGTTGTTTTTATTGATTGCGCTTGCGAGCGAGCTCAAGCCATTTCGCGAACCAATCTGATTGTTCCCATGTTTGCATGCTCAAATTATCAGCGAGAGAGACAAAACGTGCGACCCGAAATTCAAATCCGGCCCTTGGACTAATCAGCAGTAGCGCATTTTCCCCGGCACGACTCGGATTTCAGGAGCCTCCCGCGACAGTGTATCCCACCTTCCGCAAGTCCTCGGCTAATTCGCGTTCCATCGCCGCTGCCGCAACAAATGGCATGGGGTTGAAACACTCGTATAACTCCGGCAAAAGACGAAGGCCAAATCGCTCCACCACTCGCGCCGATTTAATCCCCTGCTTATGATTTTGAAAGCGCTCCTCGGGCGACAGTCCCGTCATGCCGACGTAAAGACAAGGCTTCGCCGGGTCGCGCTTTGGATTGACCCGCAAAAGTTTCGGGTCGCTTGCGGCCTTCGAGTCGAGCAACACGACATACACGCAGTGATGAAAACCATTTTGCGCGACCGCTTTGAGTTTTTGAAAAGTTCGCCTTTGCATCGCTGAAAAATCCCGTCAGGAGTTCGATCAATATTATTTCTCCTTCAGTAATCTCTTCGGAAAACCTTCCGTTTGAAGTTTTCCTCCATGCTCCTCGCCGGGTGAGCCCAGAATTCGTCTCGCATTTTCGATCAGGTAATCCCATTGCAACGCCGGACCCGGATCGGTTTTGTTGGTTTGGACGTGGTAATGTCCGAGCACGCCGCCGTATTGATTCACCTCGTCATCGGAAAGTTTTTTGGTCACAAGATGGCCGGAGGCGTCACGTGGATAATCACATTTCAGCTTCGGAAAAGTTTGGCAAAGCGTCGCGGTTAATTTCACCAGGGCGGCATATTGTTGCGGGGTGTAATCATATTGGCGCAGTTCGCGCCCTTGCACCTCGCCCATGACCGGTTCATTACGGGCGGGGTGGCCCACAAAATTTTTCGTATAAAAGTTGGTTTTCACCGAGGACGGAAACGTGAGCGAGGTCCTTCCCTTGGCGTCGCGCCGGTACCAATCGGCGAACGGATTTTTCTCCTTCGCGGTGTAGGCGCCGATATTCGCGATCTCGATTCCGATGGAGCGGGTATTCGACGAGGTCGCGTGATAAGCGCGCTCTTTCAAGTCGAGTGTCTGGTAAATGGTTCCGTCCACGTCGAGCATAAAATGGACGCTGAGCCCGCGATGGTCGTGCAGAATGTTGAAGCACTGGCGGCTCGTCCCACACACATCGAAGTGCAAAACAAATTGGTCAACGACGCGTTGCAAGAGTGGCAAATCCCAGCCCCCGCCGCGCACGCGCTCAATCTCGTCGTCGCTTAACCCGGCTTTGCGCAGATTAAAACGATTGGGAGAATTGAGGTCTTTGACTTTCTCCTTCGACTTTTCCCAATCGGATTCCTCGAAGGGAGCGAAGCGGCGTTCGGTGCGATACGCGTCATAACCGCCCGGGTCCATCCAGGTCACCACGCGAGTTCCGGTGTGGATCATCTTTCCGGCAACGATAATTTCATCTCCCTTCCGTTCCGAAATTGTGCCCGGACGCGTCGCGCATCCTGCCATTCCAACTGCCACCGCCAGAATTGTCGCAATGCGGAAACTTTTTTTCTTAAAAAAATTCATGCCGTGTTTTGCCTTGGGTAAATGCCGCTGGTCAAGAACCGTTAATGAAAGCGGCGATTATCGAACCGCGGCCGTAGTCGAGTTGCCCGATTAGTCCACGATGCGGCGCACCAGTGCGCCGAGCGCCCCCACGGTATAAAAGATGGGATACAATCGTTCGTGGTACCAAAGCTTCGCGAAATAAAAACCGATGGGCGAGGGATGAACCCGTTCGCCACTCTCGACTTTCTCGATCAGCCACCGCGGGCCCTTTTCCAGCGCAGCATCTAGGTCCAGTGGTAAATCGTGAGAACGAATTCTTGCACAGATCGCGAGGGCTTCGATGGCCATCGCGCTTTCTTCCACCGATGAAGGACAATTCCCTCCCCGCCCCAGCCGCCGTCGTTATTCTGGGCGGAGAGAAGGCACCGCACACCGCCGGCCAATTGTTTGGCCACATCGAATCCTTCGCGCCAAAGTTCCACCAAAGCCAAAAGAACGCGACTCGTGCCGTAGGTGAGATTTTCCTCGCTGGAAACGTGTTCGTTTCCAAACCAAAGCGGAACCCACGATAAATCCGGGCGCTGGTTCTTACTCAGGA
>JBDSIW010000578.1:0-7503 GCA_039917795.1 Verrucomicrobiota bacterium
TGTTCGGGACGGTGTCCCGCCTCGCCGATCAGAAAGGAATGGACATTGAGCTTGGCGCTTTGGAGGAAATGCTGTCGGCCGAAATGCAATTTGTCCTGCTGGGCAGCGGTTCGGCGGAGTACGAAAAAGGTTTTCGCAAACTGGTCCAGCGCTATCCGACGAAGGCTGCGGTCAAGATTGGTTTTGACCAGGGTCTCTCGCATCGGATCGAGGCGGGCTGTAATTTCTTTCTGATGCCTTCCAAATTTGAGCCGTGCGGATTGAATCAAATGTACAGCTTGCGTTACGGAACCATTCCGATCGTGCGCGTGACGGGCGGTCTGGATGACTCGGTGACGGATATTTTGGAAAATCGGGACGAGGCGGACGGGATCAAGTTCACCGAGTACTCCGTGCGCGCGCTGGCCAAAAGCATTCGCAAGGCGCTGGTGCTTTACCAGAACAAGCCGTTGCTGTCGCATTACATCCGGAATGCGATGGAAAAGGATTTTTCCTGGGAACGAACGACGAAAGAATACGAGAAAGTTTACCGGACATTTTTGTGATCAGGACGGTGAGCAGCGAAGATTCCACTTTGATTCACGCCGTTCGTCGCTATCTTCCTACGCTTTACTCAACGCAAACGGGAAATCCGTTCGAGAGAGAAGTCATTCGGAATTCAGGACATGGACTCAGCACACATTAGAAATTTTAGCATCATTGCCCACATTGATCACGGGAAGACCACGCTTTCGGATCGCTTGTTGCACTCCACCGGCACGATTGCGACGCGTGACATGGAGGAGCAATTGCTCGACTCGATGGATCTGGAACGCGAGCGCGGCATCACGATCAAGGCTCATCCTGTGACAATGCTTTACAAAGCGAAGAACGGTGAAACCTACGAGCTCAACCTGATCGATACGCCGGGCCACGTGGATTTTTCCTACGAAGTCTCGCGCAGCTTGAGCGCGTGCGAGGGAGCGTTGTTGATTATCGACGCGGCCCAAGGCGTCGAGGCCCAGACCGTGGCGAATGTTCACCTTGCGATGAAGCAGAACCTCACCATCATTCCGGTGATTAACAAGATCGACTTGCCTCACGCCGATGTGGCACAGGCAAAAATGCAACTGGAAGATATTTTGGCCATCCCGGCGGACTCCGCGATTCTGGCCAGCGCCAAGGAAGGAATCGGCATCGAGGAAATTCTGGAGGCCATTGTCGCTCGGATCCCGGCACCGACACCAACGGGCGAACCTTCGCTGCAAGCACTGGGATTCGATTCCTATTTTGACACTTACAAGGGGGTCGTTACGCATGTTCGTGTGTTCAATGGCGAATTGAAGGCCGGGATGCAGGTCAAATTATTGCACTCGGGAAAATCGGTCGATGTGAAGGAAGTCGGCAGCTTCAACCCCAAGCCCTATGTCCGCGAGAAATTGGAAGTCGGCGAGACGGGATATTTCACCGCTAATATCAAAAGCCCGAAGGAAGTGAAAATGGGCGATACGATTACGGACGCGCGAAATCCTTCCGGCGTGCTGCCTGGTTTCAAAGAAATCCATCCAATGGTGTTCAGCGGAATTTATCCCATCAATACGGCGGACTACGAACATCTCAAAGCCAACCTGGGAAAACTTCAGTTGAACGATTCGGCATTTGTTTTCCAGAGCGAAAGCTCCGTCGCACTCGGTTTTGGTTTTCGTTGTGGATTTCTTGGACTGCTGCATCTGGAAATTGTGCAGGAGCGTCTCCGCCGTGAGTACAATATGGATATCATCGCGACCTATCCAAGCGTCGTCTATCGCGTGACGCTGACCGATGGAACCCAGAAGGAAATTGATAATCCCGCCTATCTACCGGAGGCGAATTACATCGCGAAGGTCGAAGAACCCATGGTGCAGGCCTTCGTGATTTGTCCAAATGAATACATCGGCGACATGATGTCTTTGATCGCGGAAAAGCGTGGGTCGGTGGACCACACGGAAACGCTCGATACACGCCGCGTCATGCTAACGAGCCTGATTCCGTTGAACGAAATACTCATCGATTTTCACGACCGCATCAAAAGCATCACGCGCGGGTTCGGCTCAATGGATTACGAGCATGCCGATTACAAGGAATCCGCCATGGTCAAACTCGACATGCTCGTGAATGGCGAATCGGTCGATGCGTTTTCCTGCATCGTCCATCACGACAAAGCGGAGAGCAGGGGTCGCGCGCTGGCGGCGAAGTTGAAAGAAGTGATCCCGCCTCAGCAATACCAAGTCGCAATTCAGGCGGCGATTGGCGGGAAATTTATCGCGCGCGAAACCGTCAGCGCGATGCGCAAAGATGTGACCGCAAAATGTTACGGCGGGGATATTTCGCGAAAGCGTAAATTGTTGGAGAAACAAAAAGAGGGCAAAAAACGAATGAAAGCCTTCGGCAGCGTCAACATTCCCCAGGAAGCATTTATCGAGGTTTTAAAAGCCTGATATGAAGTTGCGCTGGTTTCTCTCCGGGACCGTTCGCGAAGCGACGGAAATGTGCGGTCACGTGCGCAAACTCCTGAATGCCCAGAGCGATTTGCTTTCGCCTGAGGCTGTGACTTCTGTGGATGCCGCCTACCGGGCAACCCAAATCGCCGTGGACCAACATGCTTCGACCGAGGTTTTACTTACCCGGAAAAATGAATTGGAAGCTACCGCCAACCAATGGTTGCGACCCTATGCCCATCCCGAATGGCGTGAGAATATCGAGGTTTTCTTAGTGGCAATCGCGGTGGCCATGGCGATTCGAACTTTTTTTCTTCAGCCCTTCAAAATTCCCACCGGCTCCATGCAGCCGACGCTATACGGTGTCGATTATGAGGCGGTTGACCAAATTCCAAATCGATTGGGGAGATTTTGGGATGCGTGTGTTCACGGAAGTTTTTATCATCGCCTGGTTGCGGAAGCGGACGGGAAATTCGTTGGCGTCGGCAATCAGGAGAACGTGATGCGCGTGATCAATAACCAGCAGGTATTAATGGAATATGAAATTGGCGGAAAGATCGTCAAGAAATCTCACACAATTTGGTTCACTCCGGATGAAGATCAAAAATTTCTCGCCAAAACGGAATTGCGAATGGGCCAGAGGTTTAAAAAAGGCGAAGACATTTTCAAAGTGAAAGAAATTGTTGGCGACCATCTGTTCGTTGACCGGTTGACTTACAATTTTCGCACCCCGGAGCGCGGCGAAATTATCGTTTTCAAAACCAAGGGAATAATGAGCCGAGGAATGAGTCAGGATCAGTTTTACATCAAACGATTGGTCGCTCTAAGTGGCGAGAACGTCAGTATCGGCGACGATCAGCATGTGCGAATCAACGGTGTTCGTCTGGATGCTGCCACACCGCATTTCGGGAACGTTTACACGTTTGGACCGGTGCCAGTGGAAAATCACCACTTTGGGCATGTGAACGATGTCACCTCGAGGAAATATTTACCTTACGGGGTAGCTGAGTATTTCCGTGATGAAATCATGGTGTATCAGGTACCACCGCGAAGCTACATGGTGATGGGCGATAATACCTTGAACAGTTACGATTCCCGCAGCTGGGGTCCATTTCCAGGAGAGAATGTAATTGGGAAGTCATTTTTTGTTTATTGGCCGATCTCTAATCATTACGAGAGCCGGTTCGGTTGGGGACATACTGCAAACTAGATAAAATTAACGCACAATGTTTGTTATATTTAATAAACGTTTCTTAGCGCTGTTTTTCCGACTTAGTGGTTTACCTGTCCTTTAATGGAGGCCCACCGCTTCAAAGAATTATTGCAGCGTTCGTTTTCGGAATGCGAATGGGAATATTTGAACGCCTAGCTGCCGTAGGTGACGCTCTTGCCGCTAATGGGAACCGGGAGTTGATCAATAAAGCGCGTTAACATCTTTCGGCGGCTGGTTTTCGGTGGGGAGAAACGAATATCCTTTACGGAGATTTATTCCTTCAAATCGTCAAAATAATTCTTCACCGCGCCCTGATAGGCTTTCGGAACTTGATCCTGATTTAACGCGCTTTGGGCTTCGCTTTGTGCCGCATTAACCGCTTCCTGATAACCCACTTTGCTTTGGCCCTTAATGCTTACCCCCTTAAGCGTAATACTTGGCATCGGCCCTCCAGGATTCATTTGTCCCTTAATTTTGGTGGGTGCCAAGGTGTCCGCCAACTCGCCTTCGCCTCGATCCGTCAATCCGCGTGGCGCCATATCCGGCCGGACCTGGCCAGAATGATCCCACCGCTCTGTTATCTCCGGGTAATAAAGCCATCCACTGTCGTCAGCCCAAGTGCCCACGCCGCTGCCTGGTTTTCCGCCTTTGCCAAACCCAGGATTCTTGCATTGGCCCCAGCTTTGGCCGCTACCTACGCACATTTGTGCTTTCTGCAAGGCAGCCAGAGTGGCTTTCAAAGATTGGGCGTCTCCCATTTGTTGCAAAAGTTTTTCCAACTCCTTTGCGGCCTCGGCAAGGGACTGAGCGGCGCCTGGCTTTTCGCCTTGTTTCATCTGTCCCGCTGCCTGGCTCAAGAGGTCTTTAACTTTTCCGTACTCGCCAGCGGGATCGACCGCCTTGGTAACTTCCTCGAGAAGCTTTTTGATCTCTTCGGAAGAAAGATTGGATTGCTTCAGCTGCGCAACCATTTGCTCAAGGGTTTTCTGCGCCGCATCGGCCTGTCCATTTTTCAATTGCTCGGCCAGATCCTTTCCCAACTTGGACGCGGCCTGCTGTTGAAGCTGCTGCAAGGCCTTCGCCATCTGCTGAAGCTTTTCCAGATCATTTACAGCGGCGGCGAGATCTTTGAGGAAGACGTCGGTTTGGTTTCCTTCCAGCGCGGCAATGGCCTCTTCGAGGTTGGCCATGGGCACGCCCATTTCCTTGGCTTGCTGGGCAAGGCTGGCGAGCGACTGGGCGAGCTGTTGTTTGGCCGCGGCATTTTCGGGAGAGTTCGCGCCCGGCATTCCGGCGGCGGCCTGCTGTGCTTTCTGTAAATCACTTTTCAATTTATCGAGCGCGTCGGGATTGGTCGCCTTATCTCCCAGACTTTTTTGCAATGAATCAATTTGCTTCTGCAATTCACCCGGAACATTTCCACCGCCCCGAACCGCTTCGCGCCCGGCGCGTTCCAGTGGTTTTAAGGCGGGATTTCGCCCCAGCTCCTTCAGGTCACTCTTAAGTTTATCCGCCGCGCTCGCCAAATTTTTCAAGGCATCGCTCCGGGTAATCGGGACTTTTGAGAGCTGATTTCCGAGTTCCTCAATCGTCTCGAGGTTCTCTTTGGTTTTTTCGAGCGCGGGCACCCGTTGCGCGAGACTGCGCCGGGTTAAATCGCTGATTTGTTTGCCAACTTCCTTGATGACCGCTCGCTCGGTTTGTTTTTGCACGAAGTCCTTGCTGCGATATTCCGGGATAAAACCGAGCCCGGCGCCCAAGGCGAGAACGAGCAAGGCCCATCGGCTGGCGGAAGGAAGATGTGCCGGTATCAGGCGACGAGGGTCGATGGAACGAGCGTGTTTCGCGGCGTCCGCGACCAGCAATGTTTTCCAGTTACTTTGCGCGGGCGTGTCCGAAAGTTCCAGCGCCGTGCTGAGCCGTTCCTGTAATTTTTGCTGTTCATCTATCCATCGCGCGGTTTCCAGCAACGACATCGGGCGCAGCCAACCGTGAAAAAATCCGGCGAGCAAAAAAATAACCGCCAGTGCTGCCGCGCCGAGAACAATTTCAAATGAAATGGGAAAAACCTTGTAGGCGCCCAGAGCCAGCAGCCAGAGGGAAGCAGCGGCCAGCAGACCGGTCCAGAAACCACGCCACGCCCGCAACCACCGTCGACGTTTCGCCGCCCGGCCCACGGCTGTGTGAATGCATTCAAGATCGCTCATGGTGATGAGAAGATGCGCTTCATTGAATTTTTTCGCGAGTTAATTTTGGTTCCTCCCCTGCTCTTCTCCATTTCCCTTGTTTGACTTTGGTTTAGTCCTGTATTTTCCGGCTGTCGTTAAAATGAAGCTGCTGCCCCATAATGAAAAACGCCGGTTGGAGGTCTTATGGGAATACAACATCCTCGATTCTCCGCCAGACTCGACCTACGACGATCTCGCGGAACTGGCAGCAGAAACCTGTGCGGCTCCCATTGCCACCATTACTTTCGTCGATGAAAAAAGGCAGTGGTTCAAATCGAAAGTTGGTTTGACTGTTTCCGAAACTTCACGCGACATCTCGTTTTGCGCACGCACGATTCTAAGTCCGGAACTCATGGTTGTTTCCGATGCGCTCAAGGACGAGCGGTTTGCCGGGAATCCCCTGGTCACGGGCGAACCTAAAATTCGATTTTATGCCGGAGCTCCGCTCGTCACCGCAGAAGGCTACAAGTTGGGAACCATTTGTGTCATCGACACGGTGCCGCGCGAATTGAGCGCCTCCCAACGCAACGCGTTGAAAATCTTGAGCCGCCACGTGGTCACCGTATTGGAACTGCGGAAGCGTGCGATCGAAACCGCCCGGAAATGTGAGCAGGCGCGGATTTACGAGGAGAAATACCACAACCTATTTGAGAACGCGGTCGAGGGAATTTTTCAAACCTCGCCCGAGGGCTGCTATCTCGACGCCAACCCGGCGATTGCCCGAATGCTTGGCTACGAGTCGCGGGAAGAGGTTCTGGCCAACCTGAAGGACATCGCGCGCCAACTCTACGTCGATCCGCGGCAGCGGGATCATTTTAGGAAAATTCTGGAGGCGAAAGGATTTATCCGGAATTTCCAGGCGGAAGTCTTCCGAAAGGACGGCTCCAAGGTCTGGATCAAAACCAGTGCCCATGTGGTTCGAGATTCCGCTGGTAAAATTCTATTTTACCAGGGAACAAGCCAGGACATTACCGCACAGATCGCGGCGGAGAAACAATTGCAGGCGAGCGAAGCCCAGTATCGCTTGCTCTTTGATGGAAACCCGCGTCCGATGTGGGTATTCAATCAGAAAAGCCTTTGCTTCATCGAGGTGAACGAAGCGGCCATCTCTCACTATGGTTATTCGCGCGCCGAATTTTTGGCGATGAGGGTCAGTGATCTTCGAGTCTCCGAGGATCCACCGAACCAGACGGAATATCATCAGAACGTCGTTCAGGAAGAGCTGATTTCCGGCCAGGATCAACCGGCGGTCTGGCGTCACCGAAAAAAAGATGGATCGATCATCCATGTTGAAATCAAATGGACGCCCATCGAGTTCAAGGGATCAAAAGCCCGCCTTGTCCTGGCCAATGACATCACCGAACGCCGCCAGTTGGAGTTTCAAAGTGCGACGTTGCGCCGCCTTGCGCTAAATCTGAGTGGCGCCCGTTCGGCCGAGGAAGCGGCCCGGATTATTGTCCATGCCGCCGACCAATTGCTCGGCTGGGACGCGTGTTCACTCGATCTCTATTCATCTGAACTCAACACTACGCGACACATATTAAATCTGGATACGATCGACGGCCGCAAAGTCCAAATCCCTCCCGCTTACGAGAGCGGTCCGCCC
>JBDSIW010000579.1:0-2559 GCA_039917795.1 Verrucomicrobiota bacterium
ATGGGCGCGCCGGTGGTGGCGTCTTTTACCACACCTTTGATGGTGCCTCGGGGAAGCGTGGCGGAATTGACCTGGAAATCGACCGGGCCGAAACTTCCGCCCGTCACGTGCAGGCGGACGGCGCGCGCGTTGATTGGAGCTGCCAGTCGGAGGACAACCGGGGCCCGCGATTGAGTGGCGCCGCTGACCGAGTACGCCACATGGGATGTCCAGCCGGTTTCGGTTTCGGTAGCTGGATCGTTGGTGGTGTATTCGATGGCGAAATCCGTAGGCAATCCTATCTCGGCACCTACAGTCATCAACGTTACTCCATAGCCGCGGAGGACGAATTCATCAATCCCGAAGGTGGCGTGGCCGACGGGATCCAGATCAATGTAAGCCCATCGGTCGTTCGCCGGATCAACTGTCATATTGTTCACATACCGGGTGCTGATCGTGTTGCCGTCAAAGAGGTTTTCCACCGGTGAATACAGTGGATCATTATATCTGCCGACAGCGATGTCCACGGCTTTGGTGCCACGTCCGGCGGTGGAAATTGCCAGATTGCGCCCGTTGTTGCGGTTGGTCAGCACGGGATTAAAGGAGGCCAAGGCAGCACCATTCGCGATCGAGAACAGTTTTTCTTCGCTCAAGCTATAGCCCTGCTTCCATGCAACGACGTAATAGTCTCCGTCATTCGCGGTGCAGACGGCATAATTGCCTGCCGAATCCGTGACCGCATACGAGATGGCGAATTCCTGAGCCGTGGGAGTATCCTTCAGGAACACAACCGCACCGGCAACCGGAATGCCAGCGTTGTCTTTCACGGTCCCTCTGACACCGGGATAGTTGGGTGCCCCGCTCGGTGAGGCCACAATCTCCATGTCGTCAATGTAGGCTGCTTCCGCCCCTGGGTGTGTGGCGTAGACGTACTGCCGATAGGCGAGCATGGTTGCGCCAGCCGGGGGAATAATCGGGTTTGCTCCGCTGTCATACTTGATCCAGTCGGTCGTTTCTATAGCGGGATAGTTTTCGGCGCCGTTGGCTCCCTGGTCGAAGTACCAGCGGACGCGAGTCCGACCGGGCGCGGCGGCCGAAACGGGTGCGGTGAGCTTTACCCAGGCACTCAAGGAGTACTGCGTGGCGCCGGTGGGGTCGATCGGCACCATTTGCATCACGGAATTGATGCCTCCTTCGTCCCCGCCGCCTTCGATCATGATACTGCGGCGGCCGGTGTGCTTCTCAGTAGTTACGGCGCGAACACTTCCACGCCAACCGCCGACGGCCCAAGGTGGAGCGTCATTTTGTGTTCCTTCTTCAAATCCCGGATTCACCAGGAGGTTTTGGGCTGCCAGCGCAAGCGGCATGAGACTGCCGGCTAGGAGCAGCAATAATGTGATTTTTTTCATAGGATTTTTTCTGAGCATCGATTTGGGTTTTTTTGATCGGATCATGTTGGTGCACTGAGTGGCCAAGAAGACAACATTCCAATTTCGGGCTGACGGTTTGATTTTTATCACCGCATTGAGTTACCAGTCAATAAAACATTGATAGGAAATTGCTTTTTTGCAGCGCCAATGCATCAGGGGTTTGAACCCGGGGCAATGACTTCCCTCGCGAAGCTCGTTTCTCAACGTCGGGGCAAAGCGCACCGCAGGCAGGTTCACCCTCGGAAAAAGCAGGCTGGAAGTTTCTTCGGACCCCTTGAGCGCAACAGGCGAGGAATCTCGTTAGAACGGGAAACCAATCGAGAAATGCAGGGTTCCCACGGGGTCGTGAACCCGCCGGTGGAGATTGTAGCCGTATTCCAATCGCACGGGGCCGATAAGAGTGTTCCAGCGTATCCCGAGACCCACGGAGTAGAGAGCTTCATCCCAGGGATAGTCGGCGCGACGCTGCGCGAAACCTACAGCGTCGAAGAAGGTCACGACGGACCAGGACTTCGTGAGCAATTGCTCAAACTCCAGGTTAGCCAGCGTATAGGTTTCCGCGCCCAACTGGTGGCCATTCTCATCCAGGGGCGAAGCTTCTCCCTCCTGATAACCGCGCACCGTACTTTCGCCGCCGGGAAAGAACCGTTTGTTGAAGGGCAGGTCATCGGAGTCACCGCCCAGGGTGAAAGACAAGGCGTGCGTGACCCCCAAATGAAGCAATCTTCCGCCTCGCAAATCTAGATGATACGCCGCGCCGAAAATGATTCGCTGATAATCCACGTTGCCGCCCAAAGCCGCCGAGGCGAATTCCATTCTATTGAAGAGCTTCAGCCCGCGTCGCGGCAACAAAGGGTTGTCGCGCCGGTCGCGATTCAACTCGATGACAAACGCGGCCGACCTGGCTTCCTCGACCGCCGCAGAGTTTGGGCTGGCGGACTCGACATCCAACGCATTCAGGAACTCGTAATCATAGCGGAGTGCAAAATCGGTTTGGATCGGCAGGAGAGGTTTTTGGATGCCCAGCGAGCCGCCGTATTCTTTGCGGGTGAAGGAAACTTCTTCGCGCAGCAGACCAGAGCCTTGCAGAAAGAGATTCCCGTTCTCTCCGAACACTTCGGGCACGGTATAAAGGAGATCACCGTGGGTG
>JBDSIW010000580.1:0-3286 GCA_039917795.1 Verrucomicrobiota bacterium
CTGCCTTACAAAATCGCCACGCTGCTCTATTGCTTCAGCGAGCGCGACGAAATTCTCCTGCTCGAAAGAACGCAGGAACCGAATAGCAGCTGCTGGAGTCCGCCGGGCGGAAAGCTGATCATGGAAATCGGCGAATCGCCCTACGCCTGCGCCTGCCGGGAGGCGGAGGAGGAAATCGGGCTGAAGATTGATGCGTCCGACCTGAATCTGTTTGGAGTGATCAGCGAACTTGGTTATCAAGGCCAGACCCACTGGCTGATTTTTCTTTTTGAAATCAAACCCCGCCTCTTCGCGCTACCACCGGTGCATCGCGAAGGAAAATTTGGGTTCTTCCGCGCCGACCAGCTTGCATCGTTAAAAATGCCGCAAAGCGACCTCGAACAAATCTGGCCGCTGTTTTGGAAATATCGCGGCGGATTTTTCGCCGCGCATTGTCATTGCCACCCTGACGGGCGCAACGATTGGACCTTGGAAGAAAGTCGAATCGCGGAGGCCGAACGACCCTGAATTACAATTCACGTTTACAGCCTTTGCTCGAATTCGCGGTGATTTATTTCGTGATCAAAATCGGCTTGGGCAATCTTGTGGTTGCATTTGCGACAATGGAACTTTGGGGAATCATTGCAAGACTTTGTTGATTGGCGAAATGAAAGGAATGGGAAAAAGGCGCTGGTTAAAATCTCTTCAGATGAGATGGGCACAACAGTCGCGTTTCAAAAGCAGCGCCCATCAACTTCGGGACTCCCTCCCCAGCCGCTCAAATTCTTCTGGAATCAGTGAAATAATAACCGGGATCCGGCCCGCGATATTCTATCGTCAGATAACGACTTTTGATTGCCGTGGAAAGAAGTCATGGACGCGTTCATTGCGGCCAGAGTGCAGCGACGGGAAAGAACACGCTACCGTTACGATCAGGCATTTCGCGAACCGATTCTGGCGCGGTTCGCTTCGCGTCGATTGCTCGACGCGCTGGCTGAGGATGTTTTGCAATTGATTCAACACGGCACCGTTTCAACCAACATGTATTTCCGTCGGTTGCACAGCTACGCGCTGATGTTGGGCTGGTTGCCGTGGCCGATTCTCAATTATCGCCAATGGCCTTCGCGTAAATATAAAACCAAACGCGGCATGACGGCGGAAGAACATCGCTCTCTCGTGAACGCGGAGAAGAATCCCGAGAGCAAAGCGGTTCTGGAACTGGAGTGGCATGTCGGCGCAGCGCAAATCGATTTGGTTTCGCTGTCCGCGTCTGATGGAGTCGCGCGAGAACTCTGCCGCCCTCGGTTAAACCTTGTTCAATTTCCGCGAGTCGGTATGGCCAGACGCAGAAATTTCGCTCCAGTCCCAATGGGCATTTGCACCTGATAACGCTCATTGATCACCTGCGGTTGCAACGGGCTGGGCATCCAAACCGTATTTGTTCCGTTCAAAATGGAAGTTTCTTCCAACACACAACCCACGCAGTCCACAGGCCAGTCTATGAACATCTGATTTCCGATCACTTTTATCTTCAAGTTGCTTTCGGGCAACTCATACAATCGGAAAAACTCCATCTCGTTGCCCATTTGAAATGGCGGCAATTCAGTCTTATTCGCATCGACGGTAACCGCATCAACAAAATCCCAAGTGTTGGTTTTGTTCAATCCCAAATGGCGCTCTTTTGCATAACGCTTGCCCGGCAATCCATAAATCGTCAGAGCGATGCGCCGATTCGTCGTCGCTGCGCTATCCAGAATCGGTTCGCGACCAATAATAAATATTCGACCATTTCCTATACTTCCGTTCAAAAGCGTCGAAGCTGAGCCAGTTAGCCCCTGCACGAACTCGCCTTTTAAATAACCCACCGCCGAGTGTTCATTTGTCACCGTCGCAAACCCGAGTTGGGCCAATTTCAGATCGCCTTGCAGAGGAGCATTTAGTTGACCTCGAAATTGTATGTCAAAACGGTTTGAGCCTAATGGGAAGAAGTCTGCTGAGATCACCTCCGGTGCAAGCGATTGCAAGGTCAAATTAGTGAGGCGATCTCCCGCGAGGGCGAGCACCAGATGCAAGTTTGTAATGTCTGTGCCTGATTGCAGCGTCAACGGAACACTGCCGGTTGCTCCCGAAAGCAACTGCGTAGTTCCGATGCTGAATACAAAATCCGGCTTGGTGTCCCGCACAATCACAGAGAAGGTTTGCGTTGCGCCCAATGGCGGATTCCCATTGTCCTTCACGATTATGGAAAACTGATTGGTCGTGCCGCCTTGCAACTCGGTTGGACGCCATGTGAACAGGCCACTCGTTGGATTAATAGTTGCGTTTGTCGGCGAGCCGGAAACGAGACTAAAGGTCAATGGTTGCGCAGGGAGGTCGAAATCCTGGGCGACATTGGCGATGTTCAGCAAAAATCCTTCAGCGATGATTCGATTGGTGAACAAATTTAACACAGGCGCGGTGTTCACCTCGCGCACGATCACCGTCACGGAACTGGTTGCGCTGAGACTGGGAAATCCGCTATCTCGCGCAACTACTCTCACTCTGTTGGTGGATGGCCCATTTCCCTCGCCCGTGGCCCAAGTCAAGCGTCGGCTTTCTGACTCCAGAAGAATTCCCGGTGGCGCTCCTGGCAAGAGAGCAAAAGTCAGTGTTTGATCCACATCGGGATCACTGGCGGTAAACGACGCGTCCAGCGTTTCTCCTTCGTCGATGGTGACCAATTCCGGCAACGTCAGCACCGGCGGCAAATTGGTCAGGCTGACGAGTGTTTCCGCGTCGGCGATACCGGGAGCAGATTCGCGGTTTCCATTCGCGTCGGTAGCGACCGAGTAAAAGGCGTAATGCGAACCGAGCGCGCCGACGTAAGTGGCGCTGACAAGATGGGTCTGTTGCAGCCACGGAACGAACGGCCCGCCATTCTCCGAGACAAAAATATCGTAGAAGGCGATGCCGCTGACGGCCTGGCCGAGCGGGCCGTCGTCGCGACCCGACCAGCGCACCTGAAAATAGGGCTGACTCGCGGACGGAAGATTCGTAACGCTGCTGATTGGAGGATCGATATCCATGATCGACAGTAATCCCGGCTCGTAAGTCAGCGTGTAACTGCCCGTGCTGTTGTAATCGAGCAGATGGAGAATATTTTCGCGAATCGGTCGCTTACTCAGGCCGATGAACGTCCGGTCGGTAGTCCAGACGTTTGTTTCCACGGGAATTTCCACGCCGTCCGAACGCGTCACGCGCGTCAGGTGATATTGACCGGTGCCAGGATCAGGCACGCGCAAATAAACCCAGTCACCTGGCATTGGCG
>JBDSIW010000581.1:0-3443 GCA_039917795.1 Verrucomicrobiota bacterium
ATCGTCGCGTCGTTTGCTTTGAGCGCAATGATGTTTTTCCAACTTTCCGGTCACGAAGGAAAAACCGAACTCGCTTTCAACTGGCTCTCGATTGGCGATCTGCAAATCGATTTCGGACTGCGCTTCGATTCGCTCAGCCTTTTGATGTTGCTCATCGTCACCGGTGTTGGCAGCGCAATTCACATTTATTCGTGGGGTTACATGCACGAGGATCGCTGCGTCTCGCGCTATTTTGCCAGCCTGAGTCTGTTCACCTTTTCCATGCTCGGCATCGTTCTCGCGACGAACTTCGTCCAGATGTTTATTTTTTGGGAACTGGTCGGCGTCTCCAGTTATCTGCTCATCGGATTCTGGTATGAAAAAGAGTCTGCCGCCGACGCCGCGAAAAAAGCTTTCATCACCAATCGTCTCGGCGACTTCGGATTTCTGATCGGCATTATCATGGTCTGGGTGCTGGCTGGCTCGCTGGATTTCACCGCGTTACAGCAAACCTTTAAGACGAATCCGCAAATCCTAGGCGCATCCGCCACACTCGCGGGCTTTTTGATTTTCTGCGGCGCGATGGGGAAATCCGCGCAATTCCCGCTGCATGTCTGGCTTCCGGATGCGATGGAAGGCCCGACGCCCGTCAGCGCCTTGATCCACGCCGCGACGATGGTGGCCGCTGGCGTTTACATGCTTTGCCGAGTTTTCTTTTTGTTCAACCTTCCCGCGCTAGAAATCATTTCCTGGATTGGCGGATTCACCGCATTGCTGGCCGCACTTATGGCGGTGCAACAAAACGACATCAAACGCATTCTCGCCTACTCCACGCTTTCGCAACTCGGCTACATGGTGATGACGGTGGGGCTGCATGAGCCGGCAGGAGCCATGTTCCATCTGACCACGCACGCGTTTTTCAAAGCCCTTCTGTTTTTGGGAGCGGGCTCGGTGATTCACGCACTCCATCACGAGCAGGACATCTGGAAAATGGGCGCTCTGAAAAAGAAAATGCCCGTAACGTTCTGGACTTTTCTGATCGGGACACTAGCTCTGTGCGGGGTGCCGCCCTTCAGCGGCTTCTACAGCAAAGACGAAGTTCTTGGCGCCGCGTATCATCACAACACAGGATTATTTATCGTCGCGGTTTTTGTCGCGTTCTTGACCACGTTCTACATGTTCCGGCTTTTCTTCGTGGCATTTCTGGGCACACCGAAATCCGAGGCTAGCGATCACGCCCATGAATCTCCCGCGGTCATGACCTTGCCGCTGCAGTTTCTCGCCGTGCTTTCCGTGATCGGCGGCTTGATTGGAATCGAAACTTTCATTGGCAAATCGTTCGGCAGTGAGGCGCATAGCCTTGCGTTCGCCGATCGGATTCTGGCGCCGTTCAGTCACGCTCCGATGGCCGCGCTCTTTGGAATCCTTGCGACCGTGGCAGGATTCAGCATGGCATGGTCGCTTTACTCCAAGGCCACTCGCGACCCGCTACCGGAAACACTCGGCTTACTTTCTCGTGCGATGCGCAACCGATTTTATTTCGACGAAATCTATTCCGCCCTTATTTCCGTCACGCACGAGGCGCTGTCGAAATTGGTCGATTTCGTGGATCGCTGGGTGGTTTCAGGATTGATCGTCAGGGGCTCGCACGGCACCACGGAGCTTTTCGGACGCGCATTGCGGCTGGTGCAAACCGGCAATCTCCAAACCTACGCTTTTCTTTTTGCGGCGGGAGTCGCGGTGGTTCTTTACTTCGTTCTCTTCCTAGCATGAGCCAAATTCTCACTTACATCATCGCCTGTCCGTTGCTGGCCGCCTGCGTCATTTTGCTTATCCCGCGCAACTATCGTTTCATCATTCGCACGGTTGCGCTCGTTGCCACCGCCATTTCGATGGCGCTCGCGATCAAAATGTTTTTCAAGGATTTCACACCGGGTTTTCCCCGCGAACAGTTGCAGCACAAAATTGCCTGGGTCGCTTCGCTGGGGATTAATTATCACGTCGGAGTTGATGGCCTGAATGTCGGCCTGATCCTGATGGGAGCGATTGTTGCTTTCGCGGCGGTTTGTGTTTCGCGGGACATCAAGATTTACGAGAAGGAATTCTATCTCCTCCTGATGGTGATGGCCGGCGGGATTCTCGGCGCGTTCGCCTCGCTTGACTTGTTCTTCTTTTACTTTTTCCACGAACTCGCGCTCGTTCCCACGTTCATCATGATTGGCGTCTGGGGTCGCGGCGAAAACAAGAACTACGCAACATTTCAAATCACGCTTTACCTCAGCCTCGGCGCGCTCATTGCCCTGGTGGGATTGATTGCGCTCTATCTCCAGCTTCCGGTGGGGTCGCGCACTTTCAACATTCTGGAAATTACCCGGCACTTTAAGGCAACACCGATGGCGCTGGGTGCGCAGAACCTGATTTTCCCACTGCTCCTGTTCGGGTTTGGAATTCTGGTGTCGCTCTGGCCGTTTCATTCGTGGGCTCCACTCGGCTACGGATCGGCACCAACTGCCACCGCCATGTTGCACGCCGGCGTGCTCAAGAAATTTGGTTTGTATGGCATCATCCGCATTGCCCTTCCGCTCATGCCGGAAGCCGCGCAAAGCTGGCTGCACATCATCGCCATTCTTTGCCTGGGAAATATCGTTTACTGCGGATTCGTCGCGATGCGCCAACGCGACCTTAATCTGCTCATCGGCAATTCCAGCGTCGCGCACATGGGCTTTTGTTTTCTTGGCATCGCGAGTCTCAGTTTGATTGGCATTACCGGCGCCGTCCTCGTGATGATCGCCCACGGACTCTTGGCCGCGTTGACCTTTGCCCTGAGCGGATATCTGCATCGCCAAACCGGCACGCTGGAAATCAACCAACTCGGCGGACTGCTGCGCAAAATGCCTTTCGTTGGCGCAGCGTTGGTTATGGCGGCAATGGCGGGATGCGGGCTGCCCGGCTTCGCCAATTTCACTGGTGAAATTTCCGTGCTGTTCGGCGCGTGGAAAACTTTTCCCCTCGTCACTGGCATTGCCATCTGGGGCGCGCTGGTGATCGGCGCGATCTACATGCTGCGCGCAGTGAGAAATGTTTTACACGGCTCGCTTCCAGAACAATGGAACGGCGTGGCGGATGCCGGTTCGTATTGGAAAAAATTCCCCTACGCGTTGCTGATCGCGAGTTTGCTGGTTTTCGGATTTGTTCCATCGCTCCTCACGGACCGGATCAAACCCACCGTTCAATCCATCATCGAGATGACACAGCGACCCCAACCCAAAGTGCCAAAACCCACTCTCCATGCTGCCTCCGCCGAATCCCGCTAATCCATGAACGCCACTTTAATCAGCCTGGAACTTGCGGTGGTCATCCTGGCGCTCGGGATTTTGCTCGGCGATTTGTGGACACCGCCCGCCCAGAAGCGCGCGCTCGGCTACGCAGCTGCCGCAGGGCTTGTCTTGATTTTCATTTGGAGT
>JBDSIW010000582.1:0-4056 GCA_039917795.1 Verrucomicrobiota bacterium
AACTATGGCAACGACCACGCATAAAAAAAGGAAGCGAGAACTACGAATCATATTCGTGATGCGAAGTCGTGGACAATCCGCCACCAATTTATCACTTCGTATATTTGTCCAGTGCCTTCATCGTCTCATCGAGGCAGTATTTGATGTAGTAATCAGGCTTGTCAGGATTCGCTTCCTTTTCCAAAGACATCAGCGCAATTTCCGCAGCTTTGCCACTGGTGAAGAAACTGCAGGCGCGAATGGCTTCCAGACGCACACGCGGGCTCTCGTCTTTCACCTGAACTTCTAGAAGCGCCAGCGGATCTTTGACGCGATCCCGCCAATAGCAAAGCACGCGCGTCGCAGCGGCGCGGGCGTGATAGTCCGGAGAGCGCAACATTTTCTTGAGCAACACTTCGTCAACCACGTTGTGCCATTGATGAACCCAGAGCGCTTCCATCATCTGATGCTCGTAATCCTTGTCCTTTTTGTCGAGCGCTGCGGCCCATTTCCTGGTCGCGGCAATGACTTTTGCGCTGTCGTGTTTTCCCAATTCGATCTTTGCGCGAGTGCGGACGTCGTTCTCCGGAGTCTTCAATGCCTCGAGCAAATTAGCGATGGATTGCCCGTCAATTTTCGCCGGCTTGAGCAACGGACGACCCTCATAAGTCATCCGGTAAATCCGGCCGTGGGTCTTGTCGCGGTTGGGGTCGCGAATGTGATGCTGCATGTGACCGATCAGCGGCTTGGCCCAATCGGCGAAATAGATCGAACCATCCGGGGCGACATTCACTGCCGAGGGGCGGAAGTTTGGGTCGTCAGACTGGACGAGGTTTTCGTTGATCGTTTCTCCCTTCAAGCCCGAGCCATCCTCGGTGACTTTGACTCGATAAATTCCCTGGAAACCAATGACGTTGATGTTGAGAAAATTCTCCTGGAATTCCTCCGGAAAATGCCGGCTGGAAAGAATGCCGGTGCCGGGACAGGGACGCGAAGGTCGTTCCCAAAATTGTTTCATGCCCGGATGTTTCGCCGGATAATCCAAATGCCCGCTGAAGGCCGGTGCAAAATAACTGTTGTTGCCCGTAGCGTCGGTGATGATGTCGTTGCCCCAATAATCAAAAACGCGCCCGTGTGGATTCGCGAATCCAAACGGCACGTAGCGCTCGAACTTGTACGTGCGCGGCTCGAACCGGTAAATGCAGGCGTCGTCATTGCGGACCGGGCCGATAGCCGTCTCGACCTGCGTGCGATGGAAAACGCCGTCGCTCAGATAAGTTGAGCCACCAGGATCGAGCACCATCGCATTGGCCGTGTGATGGGAATCCGCCGAATCCATCCCCATCAAAACGCGCTCTTTCCAATCCGCTTTGCCATCGCCATCCGTGTCGCGCACGAACCAGAGGTCCGGTGCCTGCATGACCAGCACGCCGTCTTTGTAAAATTGAAAACCCGTCGGGCAATTCAATCCATCCAGGAACGTGGTGACCTTGTCGGCTTTGCCATCACCATTGGTGTCTTCAAAAACGAGCAACTTGTCGGCGACCGTATCCGTGGGAGTTCGTTCCGGATAACTTGGCCAGGCCGCGACCCAAAGGCGCCCTTTGGTGTCGAAGTTCATTTGCACCGGGCTGACAAGCTGTGGAAATTGCTCTTCACTGGCGAAGAGATTTACTTTGCAGCCCTTCGGGATCGTCATGTGCTTAATCCCTTCTTCACCACTGAGAAAGGGCGCGATGTCTGGCTTGTTCGATTCGATTTTTTCCACTGCGGGCAAATTGGAATCTACCACCTTCAAGTCGTTCCCTTTGGCCACGGCCCAAACACGAAGATCGCGATTCGCCGTCTTCGCATCGCGTTGGTCCATTTCTTCCTGCATCACTTTGAAGTTTGTAATCTTCTCGGAATCCTTTCCCGCCTTGGGAAATTCCAGCTTGGAACGGCCACCGTAAACATTGTATCCGTCCATCGTCCGATAGCGCGCGTGCCATTCCTCATTTTTGTCCTGCACGGCGGAATGAAGTTTCCCAAGCCGTGAGCTGGAAGGCGTTTCGCCAAAAAGCGCCTGAAAAATTTCCGGGGCGATTAACTCGTCGCCGGCTTCCGTTAAATGAACAGTATCGAAGGTGACGGGGCGTTTTTTTCCGGACACCTGGGCATAAACTTTTTGCGAAATGGCAAATAGATCGACGAAAGGAACCTCATTCGCTTTTGCGATCTCCGCCATCGCGGAGGTATAAAGCTGCAGGTTGGCGTTGTTCGCGGCGGGATCGGGCAGATCGGCGTCATTGATTTTTTCGTTGGCGATAGGGGAGAAAAGAACCAAACGCGGCGCTCCCTTGCCGCTGTAATTTTTCGTTTTCGTTTCCTTGAGAAACTTGTCGAGATCCTGCTTGAATTTCTCCAGACCCGCCCCGCCTTTGAAGGATTCGTTAAATCCATAAAACGCGAAAACCACATCGGCTTTGGTTTTTGTCAGCCACTCGTCGCGCGACCCGAAATTTTCGGAACGATGCCACGTGGCCACTTCATCCCCCGAGGCGGCAAGGTTGCGAAAGACCAGGTCGTGTTTGGGAAATTGTGCATGGATTAAGGTCTCGAGCCAGGCCGAATGTTGCATCCGATCAGCGAGCGCATTTCCCACGACGCTGATGTGATCGTTCGGCTTCACCTCGATCAGTGCGCCCGAAGCGACAATCGGCGAGAAGGAAACAAGAATTAGAAACGCAAGAGAGAGAAGTGATTTCATGAGCGTGAAAAGGCTCAGGATAAAGCCCCGGAAGCGCAACAAAAATAATTCCCCGAAAATAATTCAGAGGTTGAGGCGATGACTTCGACCCGAACTACGGGGAAAAATTACCCGCCTTCAGGGGGCGCGAAGATTTGCTCTCTCTTATCCCCGGTTCTCTACGCCAAAACACCTTTCACGACTTTTCCATAAACATCGGTGAGGCGGAAATCCCGCCCCGCATAGCGATAGGTGAACTTTTCATGATCGAAACCGAGTTGGTGCAGAATCGTGGCGTGAAGGTCATGGACGTGAACCACATTCTCGACGGAGCGAAATCCAAATTCGTCGGTCGCACCATACACCGTTCCGCCTTTGATTCCGCCGCCCGCGAGGCAAACCGTGAATCCAAATGGATTGTGGTCGCGCCCGTATTGCGCTTTGCCCGAAGCGTTGAGTTCAACCGTTGGCGTTCGGCCAAATTCGCCTCCGAAAATGATTAGCGTGTCGTCCAACATGCCGCGCTGTTTTAAATCCTGGATCAGCGCAGCAGCCGGCTGGTCAATCTCGAGGGCCAGCTTGCGATGAGCCTTCTCAATATCTTCGTGGCTGTCCCAAGGCTGGCTCGCGCCGTGCCAGAGTTGAATGAAACGAACGCCCCGTTCCAACAACCGTCGCGCTATCAAAGTTTGCCGACCATGTACACCCGCACCGTACAGATCGCGAATCGTTTCCGGCTCACCGCTGATATCGAACGCATCCGCCGCCTCCATCTGCATGCGAAACGCGAGCTCGAACGATTGAATCCGCGACTCCAGACGCGCATCGCTCTGGCGGGCTTGCTGATGTTCCTGATTCAACTGCTGGAGCAAATCAAGCTGGCGACGCTGCTCGTTCATCGAGGTGTAATTGCTCCGGATATTCTCGATCAGCTTTTCAATCTTTGTGTGCTGCGAATCGATGTGCGTCCCCTGGAAAACACCGGGCAGAAAACCATTCTGCCAGTTGTCCGTCTCCTTGATCGGATAGCCACCCGGGCACATCACGATGAAGCCGGGAAGATTCTGATTCTCTGTCCCCAGGCCGTAAGTAATCCACGAGCCGAGACTCGGACGGCTCTGCACCGCGTCCCCACAATTCATCAGCATCAACGAAGGTTCGTGGTTCGGCAGCTCGGCTTTCATCGAGCGAATGACGGAAATGTCATCGATGCAACCGCCCAACTTGGGAAAAATCTCACTTACCTCAATGCCACTTTGTCCGCATTTCTTGAACTTGAAAGGCGATGGAAACGCCGCGCCCGTTTTGCGCTCCGTCTTGATGTATTCGCCGGGCAAAGGCTGGCCCGC
>JBDSIW010000583.1:0-10111 GCA_039917795.1 Verrucomicrobiota bacterium
GAATTGTGCCAATAAGACCGAAATTCCTTAGCGTATGAAATATCAGGAACGCGTAGCCGCCTGGCGGATTCGATCACTGGCCAGTCCAATCCGCCTCCTCACGTCGGCGGCTACAAAAATTTGGGCAGCATTTCGAAGCGAGGTAATGAGTTGAAAATCCTGGTGCCACTCAAGCGCGTTACCGACCCCGACACAAAAATTCGCCTAAGGCCAGACGGTTCCGACGTGGCTTTGGAGGGCGTGAAATTCGCCGTGAATCCCTTCGATGCCATTGCTCTCGAAGAGGCGTTGCGCATCAAGGAAAAGATCGGCGATGGCGAAATTATCGTGACGAGCGTCGGCGGTGATGAATGCATTGAACAGCTTCGAATCGGTTTGGCCATGGGCGCGGACCGCGCGCTCCTGATCAAAGCCGAGCCCAACCTTGATTCACTTGCCATCGCCAAAATTCTCGCTGCGGTTTATCGCCGCGAGCACCCTGATTTTGTTTTGATGGGCAAGCAGGCGATCGATGACGACTCCAATCAGGTTGGGCAAATGTTGTCCGGACTGCTCGGCCTTGGTCAGGCGACTTTTGTTTCAAAACTCGAATTGCTGGACAACAACACTCTAGCCAGTTGCGGTCGCGAGACGGATGCCGGAATCGAAACGGTGATCGTAAAGTTTCCAGCCATTATCACCACCGATCTTCGCTTGAACGAGCCGCGCTACGTCTCCTTGCCCGGCATCATGAAGGCGAAAAAGAAACCGTTGGTGGAAATCGAGTTGTCTGACTTGGGCGTCAACGCTTCCACACGCACCACGATTCTCCACCTGGAACCACCGCCGAGGCGCAAAGCGGGTGTGCGCGTGAAAACCGTGGACGAACTCGTGGATAAACTGAGAAACGAAGCAAAAGTTATTTAGTGCATGTCTGAAATTCTCGTAATCGCCGAACACGACGGAGAGCAGGTCAAACTCGCCACGCTTTCTGCCATCGGTTTCGCACAGAAAATTTGTGCTGAAAGAGGCGGGCAATTTGTTGTGCTGGTTCTCGGTCACGAAATTTCCTTGATCGCGGATTCGCTCCGGACCTTTGGTGCGGCGTCGGTACTCATCGCTGACAATCTGGCACTTAAAGAACCTCTCGCGGATCGATACGCTCACGTGATTGCTGAAGTGGTCCGCACACAAAACGCCACCATCGTTGTTGGTGCCGCTTCGACTTACAGCAAAGACATTTTGCCGCGCGCTGCCGCGCTGCTCGATGCCGGGATGATTAGCGATGTCATTGAAGTTCGAACCGACGGCAGCGATTTTGTTTTCAGACGGGTGATGTATGCGGGAAATGTGATCGCCACCGTGAAGCTTGCCGGCGCGATAAAATTCCTCACTGTCCGATCTTCCGCCTTTCCGCCGCCCGCCAAAACAGGCGTCATTTCTTCTCTTGTTTCCGTGGCTCTCGAATCCGGAAACCTCCCGGCGCAAATTGAATTCGTTGGGCGCGAAGCGAAGGTTGCGGGCCGGCCCGATTCCACGGAAGCGCGGGTCGTTGTTTCCGGAGGACGCGCCATCAAGAACTCCGAGGATTTTGAACGGCTCATCGGCGGATTGGCAGATGTGTTGGGTGGCGCGGTGGGTTCTTCGCGAGCGCTGGTGGATTCGGGCATCGCTCCCAATTCATTGCAAGTGGGACAAACCGGCAAAGTGGTTGCGCCTGACCTTTACATTGCCGCGGGAATTTCCGGAGCAATCCAGCACATGGCCGGGATGAAAGACACCAAAGTAATTGTCGCGATCAATAAAGACGCGGATGCGCCGATTTTTGAAGTGGCCGACTACGGGCTGGTGGGTGACGTGTATCAAGTCGTGCCGGAATTAGTGGAGAAGTTGAAAAAATAATTCTAGGCTGCGCTTCGTCAATGCAACCCACGCGCGAAACTTTTGGTAACATCCCGCATTCGTCTCAGCTGGTTTTCTATTTCCTGACCGTCGTCACGATGGTGATTTTCGCGTATGGAATCTGGCGGCGATTCAAGTTATGGAGGAAAGGCGTTACCGTCGGCTGGAAGGATTTGATTGTTGGCGGCCTCCAACAAAGCTGGGCGCGAATAAAACCCCCCGCGCAGCGTTTATTGGTCGAAGGTTTGGGACAGAAGCGTGTGCGAGGTCACGGGCTGGCGGGCCCGATGCACATCGTGATGTTCGCAGGTTTCATGATCCTGTTTCTCGGTACAACGATGTTGGAGATCGATCATCTTTCCTCAGGCATTTCTGAGGCGCTGCATTTTCACAAGGGAACTTACTACGTTATCTACGAGTTCACCCTGGATGTGTTCGGGCTGTTGTTCCTTCTTGGGTGCTGTTTCTTTTTTTGGCGAAGGACGCGGCGGCCTGCGAGCCTCGGGCATCGCGCGACGGATTGGTATGTTCTCGGTTCGTTCCTCGTCATCGGAGTGAGCGGTTATGTTCTGGAAGGATTGCGCATGGTTTGGCAACAACCGACAGGCCTCGCCGCGCAATGTTCGCCCGTGGGCTTGCTCGTCGCGCAAAGTTTGTCAGAGGTTTCGATCGACGGCGCGCGATCGGCACATTTCGCCGTCTGGTGGTTTCACGCGGTTCTGGTTTTCGGTTTCATCGCCTCGATTCCCTACACGCGCTTAATGCATCTCATCACGGGTCCGCTGAATATTTTCTTCGCACAACCGATCCTCGGAAAACTTATTCCCGTCTCGATGGAGGAAGTGGAGAAAACCGAACGCATTGGCGTGAGCGCTATCAATCATTTCAATCAGCAACAACTCCTGAGCTTCGATGCCTGCATGGAATGCGGCCGTTGCGAAGAAGCGTGCCCCGCGTTCGCTACCGGCAAACCGCTATCGCCGAAGAAAGTCGTCCAGGATTTGAAACGGCTGATGACACTCTCGCTTTCATCACGACCGAAGAATTCCAATTTTCCATTGCCGAATCTTCATGACGATACGATCCAGGCTGAGACGCTTTGGTCCTGCACCGCCTGCACAGCTTGCGTGAAAGTTTGCCCGGTGCGGATTGATCCGCTCACGTTGATTTTTGACATGCGTCGGAACAGAGTTGGGGAAGGGGAATTGAGTGGGACAGCGGCGACGGCGTTGCGCCGGATGCAATCCAGCGCGAATCCGTGGGGACTTCCCGCCCCGGACCGCGCCAATTGGTCCGAAGGTTTGGGCGCGCCGACTTGCCAAGAGAATCCAAATTTTGAAGTGCTTTATTGGATCGGCTGTGCGGGATCGTTCGACCGGCGCGCACAACGCGTAGCGCGCGCGGTCGTGAAAATTTTAAAACAAGCCGGGGTGAATTTCGCCATCCTTGGCCGCGAAGAAAAATGCACGGGTGAATCCGCCCGCCGATTAGGTGACGAATTTCTGTTCCAGGAATTGGCAACGGCGAACATTGCGACTCTGGCCAAATACAACGTGCGGAAAATTCTGGCGCATTGCCCACATTGCCTGAACAGCTTGCTGAAAGATTATGCCCAGTTTGGCGGGCAGTATGAAGTCATCCATCACACGCAGTTCATTTCGCAGTTAATTGCGGACGGACGCCTTCAAGTGCCAAGTTCGGAAGAAGCAGGTCAATCGAATGCGACGACCTATCATGATCCGTGTTATCTCGCGCGGGTGAATGGAATTCACGACGCGCCCCGAGATGTTTTGCAGACGGCGTTGGGAGCGAAATCGGATTTCCGTGAAATGCCGCGCAACCGGGATAAAACCTTTTGTTGCGGGGCAGGCGGAGGTCGGATGTGGATGGAGGAGGATCCCAGGAAACGGGTCTCAACCGTCCGCGCCGACGAAGCTCTCGGGACGGGAGCAAAAACGGTGGCGGTGGGCTGCCCGTTTTGCCTTACCATGATGACGGATGGCGTCGCGGCTCAAGCCGGTTCGGCCAGAGTCATGGACGTTGCCGAGGTTCTGGCCGAGCGGATGAAGTTATGAATTGCCATTCGGGATTAGGGATCATTGTTTGCTGGACAGAAAACTAACTTTCTTTCAGGCTCGGCCCGTTCTCGCTTTGCAGTCTGGTTAATTTGAGTTTTGACATGAAGCCAACCTCTACTTCGGAGACTCGAGATTTTTCTCTTCGTGGATTCACCTTGATTGAACTTCTGGTGGTTATCGCGATCATCGCGATTCTGGCTGGTTTGTTGTTGCCGGCCCTGAGCAAGGCGAAAACCAAAGCGCAGGGCATTGCCTGTTTGAGCAATGGCCGCCAGATGGCAATGGCGTGGAGGCTCTACGTGGACGACAACAACGACAAGCTGCCTCCTGCATTTGGTGCGGTGGAATGGGTGCATGGCGAACTTGATTTCAATCCGAATAATCCGAGCAACTGGAACATTGAAACCGACCTCAAAAAAAGTCTCCTGTGGCCGTACTGCGGCAATAGCGCCGGAATTTGGAAATGCCCGGCGGATCGATCCACCAGCAAACCCACTTCGGGAATCTTCGCTGGCAAAGTGGTGCCCCGGGTGCGAAGTGTTTCGATGAATGCCTGGTTCAACAGCACAGATGTAATGGGGTTCAGCCCACCGGGATTTAAAATGTATATTAAGGGAAGCGATTTTCGAAAACCCGGACCCGCCATGACTTGGGTGTTTCTCGATGAGCGGGAAGACAGCATTAACGACGGCGAATTCGTCGTCAGCATGAACGGCTATCCTGATTCACCTGGCAGTTGGATGATCGTGGATTATCCAGCGAGCTACCATAATCGGGCGGGTGGGTTTTCCTTCGCCGATGGCCATTCTGAAATTCGAAAATGGAAAGACAATCGCACGATGCCGATACTTAAGGCTGGAGTGGGTCTTCCATTGAATGCCCCGTCGTCAGCCAATCCGGATGTTCTTTGGCTAATGGAGCGCTCCACCCGGAAGTGACCCGTTTTTTCCGAGAAGAGCTTGACCTTCGGTGCGCAAAATATTACCCATTATGAAATTCCGCTGAAACTCGTGTACCAAAAATCATCTCACGTTTAGTAAATCATAAGATTATTATGAAAATACCAACCAAACCCGCAGTTAACACAAATTCGCCCGGTCGAATTTCACGAAAATCCATGTTCGCAAAATTATTGAGAGGAGCCGTGCTGCTCGGGATTCTGGGCGCTCAGTTCGTCGCCCAAGCCCAAACGGAAAATTTTGACAGCGGTGCCAGCATTTTCACTGCGGGTCCAAACGAATGGATCAAAAATCAATTTTTTGGGCAAAGTTATACCTTCCCAACTTCCGGAACGGGTAAAGCGCTGCGAATTCAGGCCAACCCCGCGCCCGGAGCGGCACCTGCGGCTGCAGCTATTTTAAGAACCAACAGCTATTCTGACTTTTACGTCTCGCTGGACTTGGTTGATTGGGCGGTCAAGGATCAAGCCGCAGTTTTGCTCAGCCGATGGACGCCGGCAGGATCTGGCGGTCTGGCGGATAGTTCGGGCGTTATTCTTAATTACGACGTTCAACAGGACGGGGAAAACGCAGGGGACAGAAAAGGAGGGCAGATTCAGATCAACAATGTTTTCCCTGGTTTTGCCACGGTCACCCTTGGTGTGGCTGATATCACTCTGGAGCCCGGCCGCTCATACAGACTTATTCTCAAAGGCGTCGGGACTCTCTATACAGGCATGATTTACGACCTGAACGACTTGACCAAACCTCTCGTTACCATTTATGCGAATGATTCGACTTACACGAGCGGCTTATGCGGCTTTCTTTCCTTTAGTCGCAATGGGACGACCGGAACCTCAGATGTGACGATCGACAATTATTATGCCGGGGCGACTGATCCCAATCTTTCGACTTTCCCCGTGATTCCCCATCCGGTTCCCGGCACTCCAACCGTTGACTCGCGCGTGCCCTCAGCTCGCTGGAAAAATCTCTATAATCCTGCCAGCGGAATCAGCTTCACGGCCAAAACCTACTCGGCTGATCTGATCGATTCTGCTGCGACAAAGCTTTACTTAAATGGCGTGGACGCATCTAGCCAGCTTACTTTGTCCCCCAATGGCACAGCCATCACGGGAAGTCTTCCTGGCAGCGCGTTGCAATCCAACACGGTTTATAGCGCCCGTATCGAACTCGCGGATACAACTGGGACCAAGAAATCGACGAATTCTTTCTGGTTCGATACTTTCAGCGAAGCCTTCCTCGGGACGAACCCGGTCAAGACGGTAGAAGTTGAAGATTATAATTACAGCGGCGGATTGTATCAACTCGACCCGATTCCGATTTCCGGTTTGGATACAAATGGAGCCCTTGTGAACGGAAGCGCTGCCAGCGGGGGAAATGACCGTGGATATTTTGGCAGGATCGGAACTCCCGGTGTCGATTTCTCCAAGCCAGGCGGATTTTACAACCTGTTATTCTCCGAGTATCGCACCGATGATCGAGTGCAGATCACGCAAGGCTCTTTCCTCACGGCTTCTCGCGATGAGGCCGGCGACATTTTAGATAACGTTTCGAATGTTCCTCCGGTTCGCATTCACGACACGCAACGATCCAAATACGCCGTCAGCAATGTGTTTGAATACCAGGTTCGTCTGACTTCGCCCGGGGATTGGATGAACTACACGCGGAGTTTCGCTCCCACGAATTATCACGTCTATCTTCGCTGCGCCAGTTTTGGTTCGACGGCAGTGTTCCTTGAAAAGGTAACGACCGATCCCACGATTTCGCGACAAGAGCTGGTGCGCTACGGCGCATTCAATGTCGGGAATCACATCATGCGCCTGAATTACCGGTATGAATTATTGATGAACGGGGCGTCTCCCGCCGTCGTGAGCCTGGCGGATACCAACACTCTCCGCTTAACCATGGGTGGCACTCCGATAAAAGACGAACGCGTTTTGGTAATGGATTATTTGCTGTTCGTACCGACGAGCGAAAGTTCCACACCCGTCACGCCGGTTTATCCTCCCACTGTCCTCGACCAATTTAGCGACGGCAATGACACCAATAATCCGGCGTGGGATCATCTCGATCCGCTCGGGGGAGTGACGGCAGCGCCCGCCACTTTTACCGTCAGCAACGGAGTTTATCGGATCGTTTCGCCGGTTCCAATGGCACCCGACGCTGGACCCGCCCGCGCTGGCAGCTTGCTTCGAAATGTGGATTATAGCGATTTTTACGTCTCAGTTGACGTAATTGACTTTGACGATACGGTCCGTCAGGCCTTCGGCATCGCCGCGCGCGTCAGTACTCCCGGTTTGGGAACGACTGACGGCTACCTGTTCAGTTGGGAACCCGGAAGCGGAACATTGCCCGGAACGAATGGAGGCGATCTCGATATTTCGGTGCTCGCCGACGAAGCGCCCATTCGCCAAATCGAAACCGCTCCCAGCGGATTGCACCTGACTCGCGGGAAAAGTTATCGTTTTGTTTTCATGGGGCATGGAGCTGATTTTGAAGGTCAGGTTTATGAACTGCCCGACACAACCAACCCGTTGATCCGTCTCCCCGCGAACGATCCCGACAACCTATACCCCAGCGGGCTCGTTGGTTTGGTCGTGGCTGATCAGGGGAGCGGGGAACTCAACAAGGGCGATGCGACTTTTGACAACTTCCTGGCTACGACGGACGAGCCACGAATTTCGGCGAGCCTCTCGGGAAGCAATTTGAACCTCTCCTGGCCGCTGATCCCTTATCGTCTGCAAAGCAGTGCCAGCCTCACTTCGCCTTCCTGGTCGGAAGTGACGACCGGAATCACGCAATCCGGGGATCAAAATATCTATAGCGTTTCTGCCACCGGCACAGAGCGCTATTTCAGATTGGTTTATCCGTAAGTTCGGATTTCAAAGTTATCTACCTCAAGCAGCCTGGTTCGCAAGGACCAGGCTGTTTTTTTTGCCGGTTCTCCAATAATCATTCGCTGCAAATTGGTCCGCTTAATCTTTCTCGCGCGGGAAATCCCTTCGGCGACCTTCAAAATTTCTTTGCGCCGAACGTTGGTTTACGCGAAAATTCTTCCATGAGTGCCAGCACCCCTGAAATTCTCCCCGACGTCCGAGGCCATTTTGGTCCCTACGGCGGACGTTACGTCCCGGAAACCTTGATGCACCCATTGCAGGAATTGGAGGAGGAATACCTCCGCGCTCAACACGATCCCGACTTTCAGATTGAACTCAATTATTACCTGCGTGAATTCTGTGGACGTCCCACTCCGCTTTATTTCGCCGAGCGGCTCACGAAAGAATTTGGTGGAGCCAGGATTTATTTGAAGCGCGAAGATTTACTCCACACCGGTGCGCACAAAATCAACAACGCCATGGGCCAGATTCTTTTGGCCCGCCGCATGGGCAAGACCCGGATCATCGCCGAAACGGGCGCGGGCCAACACGGCGTGGCTACCGCCACGGTTAGCGCAATGTTCGGCTTGAAATGCGTCATCTACATGGGAGAGGTCGATTGCGCGCGTCAGGCGCTGAATGTTTATCGGATGAAAATGCTCGGCGCAGAGGTGGTTTCCGTGAAAGCCGGGCAGCGCACCTTGAAGGAGGCCGTGAATGAAGCCATGCGCGACTGGGTCACAAATGTCCGCAACACGCACTACATTTTGGGAACGGCCTACGGCGCTCATCCGTATCCAATGATGGTGCGCAATTTTCAACGCGTCATTGGCGACGAAGCGCGGCGGCAAATCCTCGAGAAGGAGGAGCGCCTGCCCGATTTGTTAATCGCCTGCGTGGGGGGTGGCTCGAATGCGATTGGGCTTTTCTACCCCTTTCTCGAAGACAAAGCAGTGAAGATGCTCGGGATCGAAGCGGGTGGGGAGGGGATATTTCCCGAGAAACATGCGGCTCGTTTCCAAGGAGGGTCGCTCGGCGTTTTACAAGGAACGCGTTCTTACATCCTGCAGGATGAGAACGGGCAAATCCAGTTGACCCACAGCGTTTCCGCCGGGCTGGATTACGCGGCAGTCGGCCCCGAGCACGCATGGCTGCGCGACGAAAACCGCGTGGAATATGGCTACGCCACCGATGATCAGGCTTTGAAAGCATTTATCAAGCTGGCGCGTTTGGAGGGGATCATCCCGGCCCTGGAATCTTCCCACGCGGTCGCTGCCGTCATGGAGCGTGCCCCGGCGATGGCGAAAGACCAACTGATCATCGTGAACCTTTCCGGCCGCGGGGACAAAGACGTCGCGCAAGTCGCGGACAAGGTCGGTTTGGAAATGCTGAGGTAGTCAGTGCGTTTGGTTTTCCGCGGCGACAAATCTCACTGTTTCAACGTGTGTCCCGGGATCGAGCAGGTCGCATTGGCATTCACCGCGTTCAATGTGTAAATTCCGCCGGCAGCGCAAACTGGGATCGCTTGCCCCTTGAGATACACGGCGATTTGTTCCGGGACAACAAAGGCATTCGCCGGCTGTTTGTTTTCCAGCGCCCATTGCTGTTTCGCGCCGTCAAGTTGCCGCAGGTTGTTGATGCAAGCGTCGCGGGATTGCTCGGCTTGTTGTGGCACTTGAGTTTGATTCACGCGCGCGAGTTGCTGAAGCAGCTGCGCCTTGCGCGCGTGTAGCGCTTCACTTTGTTCCTGGCTTTTCTGCGTTTGTTGCAATTGCGCGGTCATCTGTTGCTTCTCCCGGCGCAAAACCCCGACCTCATTGCGCAAGCGAATCAATTCCTCTCGTTCTTTCGGGTCAACGCCAGTGCCGTTGGTGGCGGAATCTTTTTTCGCTTGGTCGATCTCAGACCGCAGTTCTGGGAGTTCGGCGTTCTCGAGTCGAAGCTGTGCCAAATCCTTTTCCTTGGCGCTTCCCGATTGGTAGGAAATACCCACTCCAAGAGCCAGGAGGACGACGAGAATCCATGGAACGACAGTTTTTAGCTTCATTATTTAACTTCGGCGCGTGGGTTAAATTTGATTCGCGAACTTGCTTTGAAAATGGAAAAAATTCCTGTCGCCAGCAATAAAAAGATGGTGGGCGCGGCCGGAGTGTGAATCGGGATTAAAGTTTCGTCAGTTTCGTCAGCCTGCGTTTTACCTCTGAAACTTGCACGTTGCACTTTATTGATTTTGCAATGATATACAGTGTTTGTGCAATTTTTTTTGTTAGGAATTGTCAGGAAACCTTGCGCTCCATTTGCGGTCTCCAACCGATCA
>JBDSIW010000584.1:0-15162 GCA_039917795.1 Verrucomicrobiota bacterium
AAAAACTATCCGAAGACACTGAATTCCGATCCACCTCGGTCATGGTGGGCCGGCCTAAAATGTCCAAAAGAACCTGCACACGCTGTTTGGCAGGCATCACTTGCAAAACAATGGCGCGAGATCCGAGAAAAGCTCCTGAGGCGATGGTTACTTCTGTCCCAGGAAGGAGGCATTCGTTTACTGAAAGCGGCTCCTCAGCGGGAAAGCATTCTCGTAATTCCTCGATCACTTCGGCGGGGACCAAAGGAATCCTTAAGCCAAAATGAACCATGCTGCTCACTCCCGAGATAAACCGTATATCGGTTAAGCGAGACTCGAGATCGCAACGCAGAAAAATGTAACAGGGAAAAAGAGGTTCGATCACGCGGACCACCCCGCGCCGGGTGGCACGTTCCATCCGTAACCGAGGATGAAAAACTTCCAAGCCAAGCATGGAGGAAAGATTGGCCGCGGCAATGTGCTCATGCTTCGGTTTGGTTCGAGCACAATACCATTGGCATTCCTCAGATCCCAGAGCACCAGAAAATCCATTTGTAGTTGGCAAATTCAAAAAAATTTCGAGTTAAAAGCCTGTGCTGCAATTTTGATCGACGCTAAAGACAATCCCAGCTCTAAACATATGTCCTGATTTAGAACAGAATCTTTAGTCAGGTCAAGCCCATTTTATTTGATCGAGAGAAGGCCTTTTTCTTCTTAGGGCTTTCCCTTTGGTTATAAAATTAAGTATTCGTCGAACCAATTTTCCAAATTCTCCCTCTTGAATGATTTAATCTCTTTCGTCCGCTTATCTGCAAAAACGGAGGAAATCATTCCACTAAAAGTTTCCGACAAATCCGATGGCGATTTCGCTCTCCCACGAAATATGCCTATTTTTTTGACACAAATATTTTATTGGTTCAAAAACCTCTCGATTTTCCCAATGTCCGATAAGGGTCGGTTTTGTTTCTTCCCGTTTTCCCCCGAATCCGGACTATTCGCAATCCTGCAACCCGATTTGTCCTATTCCAATTCAGCAATTTGAGGTCCATCCAAAAGTGAGAATTCAGATTGTTGGGTCAGCTACCGCTTTAATGGGCGGCTTAATCGGAAGAATGCAGAAATATTTAATCTTTTGGACCTTTTCGTTTGAATCGTCAAATTTTCCGAAATCTCTCCGTAAACCGAGGATGAGGAAACCATCGTATCTGGCTCATCTTCGATGATTAGAATTTTCTGTTTCACACCGCCTTTGTATCGGCCGCTAGTTTCAAGACGATGGCGAGAGAGTAACGATGTTGTTACAGTTGGAGCATCTCTCAACGCTCAAGTTCCTCATGCTCGGTGCTAACCCGCAATCCGTCCTCGTCAATTGCCGAGAGAAACCACGCTTGCGGCGAAGGGAATGGCAATCGGGCTGAGATGACTCCTGAGTGGAGTATTGCGGGACGAGATTCCCAATGACGCTTGGGCAATTCTCCCGAATCCCTCGTGAAATTCAGAAAAGCCTCTTTTAGACGAGTTGGCGGAATTGCCTTCGATTTCACTTCGTTTTCCGAGGTTGTTTGTAGAGCTAGCCGCGGAGAGGGCGGTCCGTGGCGAAGCTGGTGACCAACGAACTGATCCACTTCCTTAAAAGTCCAGATATGGCCGTGCGGGAGATTCACCACCACACAAACATTTCGGAACTTTGGAGAAACCAGTTGATAGGACGCTCGATAACTGTCGAGCCAATAAGCGAAATCGCTGGTGCCGTTCAAGAATAAGATTGGGCAACTAACGCCCGCCAAATATTGCGAGGGATCGAAATTATGCAACCAGCGTTCCCGCGAATCGGGATTCATTTTCACTAACGAGGTTCTTGTCCAATAGCTGCTTTCCCCCAAAAAACCGCAACCATAAACGGGAACAGCCACCTTAAAACGATGATCCAGACCGGCGACGATACAGGTTAAATATCCACCCCAACTAATGCCGGTGAGGCCGATGCGGTGGGCGTCCACTTCAGGCAAGGAGGCGAGCAACGAATGGCCTCGAATTACCGCTGCAACGGCGTGGTAGGTCCACATCTCGTTAATTTCGCCATTCTGAAAGTCACGAAATTTGGTGGAATCATTTTGATCCGGACCCCCATCTGGCAGCAGACCCGCCGGTCCACAGCCTGCCGTATCCATCGCCAGCGCCACGAACCCTTGTTTTACCCAATGCTTGACCCAATCCGGGAAAGCCTTGCCGCCGCCGCCATGCACCAAGACCATTGCCGGGAAGGGTCCCTTGCCCTCCGGCCTTCCAAGGTAGGCAAATATTCGCGTGGGTTTGCCACGATATGGTTCGCCTTCGTAGTAAACCTCCTGAACCGATCCGGTGCGCACACCCCAATCCATTTTCGGCACCTGCTGGAGCTTGGACAAATTCCACGGGCCGGAAATTGGGCTTAGTGGGCGAGGCGCTGCGCAACCCGCCAATAGCAGCAGCAACCAAACAGCAAAAGAGGGAAGGCGCTTCATGGCCTGAGAAATATTCGAGTCTCTGCCACTTGAGGCAATGCAAAAAATACGCGAGTGGGACCGCGTTTGACCGGTCCAAACATGAATCCAACGTCCGCCTTCTGGGAAATAGTTCTTTAAAAATCCATAATTGAATGAATCAAGCCGCGCTTTCCTCGACAAAAGAATTCCGGGGCGTTCTCAGAAATTCGTGGCGTTTGGAATTGATCAATTGTAGTTAGATGCTCCTCGCAATTTATGACGAAGATTCTTTCGCTCGAAAAGTTCTCGGTTGGCGTCGGCGACCGTTTTGCTCAACAGGCCGAAGCGCAATTGCGCGCCTTTATCCTGGCCAGCGAAAACGGTGTTGAAGTGGTGCCGGTCTGGAACAAATCGAATCGCGAACACCTCATGGTCGGATCTGAACCTGCGAGCGTTGAGGCGGCAGCGGCGGTGGCGGTGAAAAAACTCGGCTGGAAAAAGCCGTGGCACGTGGACGCAGACCATATTCGTCTTGAAACAGTGGACCGGTTTATTCCGCACTCGGATTTCTACACCATCGATGTGGCTGACTCGATCGGCAAACCCACGCCGTTGGGCGCGGTGGAGACCTTTGTGAAGCGTCATCCTGAATTGACAGGGCGAATCGAGATTCCAGGCATTGAACGATCGTTGAATATTTCTCGCGAAGAGTTGGGCCGAATTGCGGGGAAATATCTTTCCGCCGTCCACGAAGTGCGCGGGATTTTTAGCCACATCGAACAAAAGAAAGGGCAGGGCGCGTTTATTGCCGAGGTTTCGATGGACGAAACGGATACGCCACAAACGCCATTGGAATTGTTGATCATCCTGGCAGCTTTGGCGGACGATAACGTGCCGTTGCAAACCATCGCCCCGAAATTCACGGGGCGTTTCAACAAAGGCGTCGATTACGTTGGGGAGATCGCGAAGTTCGAGGAGGAATTCAACGATGACATCGCCGTGATTCGATTTGCGGTAAAGAATTATGATTTGCCAAAAAATCTAAAGTTGAGCGTGCATTCGGGCAGTGACAAATTCTCCATCTACGGCCCGATCCGCCGCGCGTTGCGGCGGCATGATGCGGGACTGCATCTCAAAACAGCCGGCACGACCTGGCTGGAGGAATTGATTGGGCTGGCCGAGGCGGGCGGGGACGGCTTGAGTTTGGCGAAAGAAATTTACGGGGAGGCCTTGGGACACATTGATGAACTCTGCGCTCCGTACGCGAGTGTCATTGATATCAGCCGGGAAAAGCTGCCGACATCGAAGAGCGTGGCGGGCTGGAGCGGCGAGAAATTTGCCGCGACCTTGCGGCACGATCAAAAATCACGGGACTATAATCCCTCCGTCCGCCAGTTGTTACATGTGGGATACAAAATTGCGGCGCAGGCCGGCGATCGTTACCTGAATAGGGTCCGCAATGCTGAAGCCACGGTGGGTCGAAACGTGACGGAAAATTTATTTGAGCGCCATTTGAAGCCGCTTTTTTTATAAAAGAATTTCCAGGAAAATTCATTTCATTCCCTTTGGAAAAACCTGATTGGAAATCGTTTCAAAAAAAGCTCCGCCAAATCTGGCGGAGCTTAACTTCGTCAATTTGGGCGCGAGAGCCGCTTAATAGCCGTCGTTATGGAAGTCCTCGTGGTCGTGATAGGCCTCGTGATGAACGGCGCCGTGTTCCTGTCTTAACTCCCGGTGAAACACAGCGTGTTCCCGTCGCAGTCCAGGATTGTATCTCGTGGCGCGATGGAAATCCTTGTGTTCATGTCTCAGATCGTGGTGTAAATCCGCGTGTTCTTCGGCCCGTTCCTGATGATAAGCGTCGTGCTCGGTATAAGGTTCAACGTAAACCGGGAAAACCGGCCGAGAGCGATAATTGCCACCGCCAAATGAAATGACGAAACGTCCGTCTGCTTGAGAAGAGACCATTCCAACACCAAACACAGCCAGGGCGATCAAAACTAATTTTTTCATAACTCCTTTTGTTTACCAGTGGAATCCACCGGCGCGAGATTGGACGACGCCCTTTTGGAAAACTTCATTTCACGAGAAGAAATAAGGAAGCGGGCGCGTCGCGTTCCCTCATGTTCGGCGGAAATCAATCGCCTTTGCGCTGACGAGCTGGTCACTCGTATCCACTTTATTATCCCGGTTTTTTCCCCGGGTGAATTTCCTCCGGCCATTGAGTCTCGATGCCCTGGTGGCGGATCCAATCCTGAAACTCCGCGAGTAAAACATCCTTCCCGCGCACGCCGTGAGGCGTTGTTTTCTTCTGCAAGGCGAATGCGACCAAAGCCCCAACCGATTCGCCGATATTCCACTCGACCGGATGCAGGCGATAGCAACCGTTTGTGATGTGGGTCGTGCCGATATTTTTGTTCGCGGGCAAAAGATTCTGGACGCGCTGCGGCAAGAGCGCGCCGAGGGGAATTTGGAAAGGGAGATTGGGGACATCGATATAATTGTCACCGCCCGTGCTGGGATGAAGGTCAATATTGTAACTGCCCAATCCGACTGAATCAGGAAAAAATTCCGCTTCCACTTCTTTTTCACTTTTCCCGGTGAAGGCAGCGCGCGCCTGTTTTCCAACGTGTTTTTCGAGTACTGTGAAAACGGATTTGATGCGCCGCGCCTCGCGGATGTAGGGATACTTCGCCAGGCCGTCTTCGGTTCCAAGAAGGTCACCGCGCAATCGCAGGCCGGGAAATCCGGTTTTGCCATCGCGATGCGGAGCCTCTGTCTGCAACCAGTAAAGCAGCGACAAGCTCAATTGCTTGGCGCGTTTGATGTGATGGGCTGCCTTGGCTTCGCTTAATCCAATCAGCGGGCCCAGCAAATAATCGTTCTGGGGCCAATTCACGATCGTAATGTCACCGCGATAAGTTTCCGGTCGGAAATTTTCCCGGCTGGCGATGCGGCGGTAACTGAACCAATCCTGTCCCGCGCCGCCCGGCAGGAGTTGAATCGTTCGCGATTCCAGGGTGTGCGGGTTGCACGTCGTCAGGCTGAGCAAGCGTCCCGGCCAAGCGGGTTTGATTTGAGGAACGAAATCCCGCCAGAATGAATACTCGTCCGGTTTGGCGATGACATGATTCTCGCCCGCAAGATAATCCATCGCAAAACAAACAGTGAAAGCCTGCTGGTTGTTGGGATTCGCTTTTTCGGGCGCATGCAATTCGCCGGTTTCCTTGCGCGATTCCGCTCCCGTGACGAACTCGGTTTTGGTCAGTGGAAGAAGGTCGCCGAGTTCTGTCGCATCCACAAAATACGGTGCGGACAAAATCATTTCGTGGCCGGACCGCAAACTCTTCACCTGGAGCGAACGGACGTTGTCGCCGTCCACTTCCGCACCCACTGCCTTGTGTTCAAGGAGCACAGTCAATTGTTGTGTGCCAATGAACGGATTGAGGAATTCGTAGAGGACGGCGAGAGCCACGCGCGGTTCGTGGCACAATCGCGAAACCGAACCATTTCCCGGATTCAATCCCGCCCGCGCGGCGGCGGCATCCGTCAACGGATAATGTTTTCGATAGTAGTCTCGAATCGCGGCGCGAAATTCCCGGTAAAGTTTCGTGCAGCCGAATGATTCGATCCACGCGTGTTCATCGGGCGGCACGCCTTGCTGCGTGAGTTGGCCGCCAATCCAGTCCGTCTCCTCGGTCAGCACGACGCGCAATCCATGGCGCAATGCTGCGAGCGCCGCAGCGCATCCACCCAATCCGCCACCCGCAATGACCACGTCCGCCGTGAAATTAAATTTTCCCCGGCGCGCCGCCTGGCGTTCGTCAGAGCCGCGCGCCGATCCGGCGGCGAATAAAGCGGGCGTTGCGACCAGTGCGCCGCCGGCCGGCAGCGATTTAAGAAAAGTTCGTCGGTTCATGTTCGTGGAATATTTTTGGTGAAGACATTTAGGCTTTCGTCACGACCCCTGATCTTACAATCTTCCGCCAGCCAAGCGCAGCCACGAAAATGAAACAACCGCTTTTTTTCCTTTGCGCCGGACTCACACTTTTCGGCGGCTCATTGCTCGCCCAAAATTCCGCGGAGACTTCCGATTCTTTGAAGTCAGCCTGGACCGTCCGGGGTCACGTTTTACCGGAGAAATTTGTCATCCAAAGCCACCGCGGCGCGGGGGAACTTGCACCGGAAAACACACTCGAGGCATTTCAACTCGGGTGGAAGCTCGGCACGATTCCGGAATCGGATTTGCGCACGACGAAGGACGGCGTGATCGTGGCCTTTCACGATGCGAATTTCAAACGGGTGGTCAAAGGCGCGAGCGCCGCGTTGCAAAAAAAAGGGGTGGTGGACATCACCTTCGCCGAGCTTTCCAAACTCGATGTCGGCGGCTGGAAAGGCGAACAATTCCAGGGGCGCCGAGTCTCGAAAATCTCGGATGTATTCCGGCTCATGACGGATCGTCCTGAGCGCCAGCTTTACCTCGACATCAAAAATGTGGACCTCATGCAACTCGCGAGCGAAGTGCGCGAAAACAAAGTGGGCAAGCAAGTGATCCTCGCGACGACCAAATACGAAATCATCCAGGAATGGAAACGGCTCGTGCCGGAATCGCAAACCTTGCATTGGATGGGCGGGACCGAGGACGAATTAAAAAGCCGACTCGAGTTGCTCCGCGCGAAAAATTTCGAAGGCATCACCCAGTTGCAACTCCACGTGCGGCTGAACACGAACAGCGCCAGCGCCGAGCCATTCACGCTCTCGCGCAAATTTATTCGCTCGTCTGGCGAGGAATTTCGCCAGCATGGAATTGTTTTCCAATCGCTCCCCTGGGACGCGGCGGAGCCAAAGGTTTATTGGCAATTGCTCGACTTGGGCGTGATGTCCTTCGCGACGGATTTTCCCGAAATCACGCTCAAGGCTGTGCGCGACTATTACCGTGGCGCGCCTCGTTGAGAATTGGCTTTCTCGCATGACGCCCTCTCCCTTTCTTGCTGAAGCGCTCCGTGCCGCGCGCGAAACCCATGCACTTGAAATCGGCGAAAACATCCTGGATCGCGCGCCCGAAATGTTTCGCGAACAATTTGGCGATCAGCCCGCTGTCATCGTCACTGATCCCAACACCTTTACTGTGGCCGGGGAAAAAGTGGCGGCGGCTTTCCGCCAAGCCGGGCGGGCGATGCTTGAACCGTTCATCTTCCGCGCGCCCGATCTGTACGCGGAAGAACGATTCGTCGCTGAATTGGAAACCGCGCTGCGCTCTCACGCCGCCGTTCCCGTGGCGATCGGGTCCGGCACCATCAACGACCTGACCAAGCTGGCGGCGCATCGCACTGGCCGTTCTTATTTGTGCGTGGCGACAGCGGCTTCGATGGACGGCTACACCGCGTTTGGCGCCTCGATTACCGCAGACGGTTTGAAACAAACTTTTTTTTGCCCGGCGCCGGCGGCGGTCCTCGCCGATCTGAAAATAATTTGCGGGGCGCCCGGCGATATGAATTCCTGGGGCTACGCTGACTTGCTCGCCAAGGTGACCGCGGGCGCGGATTGGATTCTGGCCGACGCGCTCGGCGTGGAACCGATCGATGCCCAAGCCTGGTCCATTGTGCAAAGCCGATTGCGCGAAATGATCGCCGACCCTGCCGGAGTCAAGGCGCGAGATCCGGCGGCGATTCGCCACCTTGTCGAAGGTTTGATGTTGGGCGGCTTCGCCATGCAGGCGACGAAATCAAGCCGCTCCGCCTCGGGCGCGGAACATCAATTCAGCCATCTCTGGGACATGCAGCACCACACGCATCGGGGGCAGGCGCCGTCGCACGGGTTCAAGGTGGGCATTGGCTCGCTCGCCTCCACCGCGCTTTACGAGCAACTACTCGCGCAACCGCTGGACCGGCTGGACGTGGAGTCGTGTTGCGCCGCGTGGCCGGAGGAAAGTGTATGGCCGCAGCGCGCGGAGAAATTGCTGGGCAAAGGCGAACTTCTGGAAGGGGCCATCAGGGAGCTTCGCGCCAAACACAGCAGCGTGGAACAACTCCGCGCCCAGTTGGAAAAACTGCGGGCGACTTGGCCGGGACTGCGGGAAAAATTGCGCGCCCAATTGCTGCCGCTGGCGACTTTGAAAAAAATGCTGGGCGACGCGGGCGCGCCGACGGAGCCGGAAGAGATCGGGATCACCCGCGAACGACTTCGCGAAAGCTACGCGCAGGCATTTTGTATTCGCCGCCGGTTCACCGTGCTGGATTTTGCGGTGCGCGCGGGAAGGCTGGAGTGCTCGCTGGATCAGATTTTTGGCCCGAATGGTTTGTGGCCGGTTAAAAAAACTCTGCCGGCCGTTCCATGATACCAAGCCCGCCTTCCTCTTCTGTGAATCGGCGGACCTTTCCGTCCTTCCTGAAAATTTTCGAGCCGGATCCGCCCGCGCCGGTGATGTTGACCGACCCCGCGGAAATCAAGGCGCGCTATCGCTACTGGCAAAAGCGCATTTTGTTTTCATCGCTCTTTGGCTACGCGCTCTATTATTTCGTGCGAAAAAATCTCAGCATCGCCATGCCCGCCCTGGGAAAAGAACTTGGGATCGGGAAGGGGGACCTGGGACTTTTTCTGACGTTGCACGGTTTGCTTTACGGTGTGTCGAAATTTTTCCACGGATTCGTGGGAGACCGGGCCAACGCGCGTGTGATGATCGCCTCGGGGCTGATCTTATCGGCGGTGGTGAATATTTTTTTGGGCTCAGTTCCGCGGTCGTCACGCTGGGTTTGCTTTGGATGCTCAATGGCTGGGTCCAGGGAATTGGCTTTCCGCCGTGCGCCCGGCTCATGACGCATTGGTTTCCGCCGCGCGAACTCGCTTCGCGGATGACTCTCTGGAACACTTCGCACTCGATTGGCGCAGGGCTGGTGGTCATCCTGTGCGGATACCTCGTCGCCTACAATTGGCGGTATTGCTTTTTCGTTCCCGCAGCGCTTGCCATTGGCGGCGCGGTTTTCCTGCTCTTCGCTTTGCGTGACACGCCGCCGTCGCTGGGATTGCCCGAGGTGGAGGGCACGACCGTTGCGGAAAACGCCGGGCAGCAAGGTGAGGAACCGCAATCATCCTTCGTGGCGCGGCAGGTTTTTGGGAATCGATATATCTGGCTCGTGGCGGTGGCGAACTTTTTTGTTTATACCGTGCGCTACGCCGTCCTGGATTGGGGCCCGACGTTGCTGAGCGAAACCAAAGGGATCAAGCTCAGTCATGCAGGCTGGATGATTGCCGCATACGAAATATCCGGTGTCGCCGGAATGCTCCTGAGCGGATGGATCACGGATAAAATTTTCGCCGGACGCGGAGCGCGAACGTGCCTTTTCTTTATGCTAATGGTGGGCGTATTTGTCCTGGCATTTTGGAAAATTCCAAACCAGCCGTTGTTGCTCAGCACGTCGCTGCTTTGCGGCGCTGGATTCTTCATTTATGGCCCGCAGGCGCTGGTGGGAATCATCGCCTCCAATCTCGCAACCAAACGCGCGGCCGGCACGGCGGTGGGATTTACCGGGATGTTTGGTTATGCCAGCTCGATTCTTTCCGGCTGGGGGTTGGGAAAACTAGTGGAACGCAGCGGCTGGAACGCCGGGTTCGCCTGGATGATTGGCCTCGCGGTGGCGGGAGCGATTCTGTTCGCGCTGGCGTGGCCGGCCAAAGCTCACGGATATTCCGAGAAATAAGCAACGAGGTTTTCGATTGGAAGAATTGCTTAAATAGAGTGCAGTTCCTTTTGAAAACCCTAGTGTAAGCGAATTCAAACCCAGGCGACGAATTCCCGAACGCGAAGACGCCGCCAAAAATTAAACGCGCCATGAATACGACTGAACCCAAACCGCATTCCCATACCCCGGACCCGAAATTCATCGAGGAACAATTTCCCGAGGCGGTCATGCCGGCATGCACTGTGACCCGGATCTTGAAAGGACAAAGGCTCTCGTCACCGGAGGGAGCTCCGGCATCGGAAAGGGAATTGCGATTGCCTTGGGCCACGCGGGAGCGGACGTGATGTTGAATTATGTCTCGCGCGTGGAGGAAGCCGAAGCCGTCGCGGAAGAAGTCCGAAGCTGCGGCAGCAAAGTCTCTATTTTCAAGGCGGATGTTTCCAAGGAAGACCAGGTGGAAGCAATGTTCCAAAAGATGGTCGAGGAGTTCGGCACCATCGATATCCTCGTCAACAACGCGGGTGTGCAGAAAGATGCGCCAATCGACCAGATGACTTTGGCGCAATGGCAATTCGTTTTGGACGTCAATCTCACCGGGCAATTTCTCTGTTCGCGCGCAGCCATCCGCGAATTCAAAAAGCGCGGCGTGCAGAAAGAAATTTCCTGCGCGGCGGGAAAGATTATCTGCATCAGCTCTGTGCATGAAGTGATCCCGTGGGCTGGACATGTCAATTACGCGGCCAGCAAAGGAGGCGTCATGCTGATGATGAAAAGCATCGCCCAGGAAGTCGCGCCCTACCGCATTCGCGTCAATAGCATCGCTCCCGGCGCCATCCGCACTCCCATCAATATGGAAGCATGGGACACGCGCGAGGCTTACACCGATTTATTGAAATTGATTCCTTACAAACGAATCGGCGAACCGAGCGAAATCGGACGGGTCGCCGTGTGGCTCGCTTCTGATGAATCGGATTACATCCACGGAACCACGTTGTTCGTCGATGGCGGGATGACGCTTTATCCTGGTTTTGAAACGGGTGGCTAAGAATTTAGATGAATCAAGGGTTGAACAGGAAATCGCCCCGCGCGCCATGGCGGCGATTTGCCCAAACCGCTGTGTCGAATCGAACGCGCTCCCGGTTTTCTGTTCCAGCCATTTGTCGCTGGGAGAAGGATTGGGTCTAGACCGAAGTGTATTGAAAAATGAAATCGCAAAACCCCGGAAAAAAATAAGCGCGAACTCGCCATGGCTTGAGTTAATGAAATTACGATGAACCCGATGAACGCCGAAAAAATTCGCCTCGCCGAAAGCACTGCCAAACCATGGAAAAGGTGGGGTCCGTACCTTTCCGAGCGCCAATGGGGAACCGTGCGGGAGGATTACAGTCCGGGCGGCACGGCCTGGGAATATTTTCCGCACGACCACGCCCGCAGCCGTGCGTATCGCTGGGGCGAGGATGGCATCGCCGGGATCAGCGATCGACAGCAGCACCTGTGTCTTTCCCTGGCCCTTTGGAATGGCAAGGACCCGATCTTGAAGGAACGCATTTTCGGCCTGACCAACAATGAGGGGAATCACGGCGAGGATGTGAAGGAGCTTTATTACTACCTCGACGCCACGCCCACGCATTCGTATTTGAAAATGCTCTACAAATATCCGCAGCGGGAATTTCCTTACGCGCAATTGGTCGAGGAGAATCGGCGTCGCGGAAAACACGAGCCCGAGTTTGAATTGCTCGACACTGGGCTGTTCGACAACGACCGCTACTTCGACGTTTTTGTGGAGTACGCCAAGGCCGGTCCGGAAGATATTTTGATGTTGATCACGGTCCACAATCGCGGACCTGACGAAGCAACGATCCATCTGTTGCCGCAGATCTGGTTTCGTAACACGTGGTCATGGAAACCGAACATTCCGAAGCCCGAGATCTCCGTGACAAGCAAAGGGACGCTGACTGCCCGGCATCCGGAAATTGGCGACTTTCAATTTTCCTGCGAAGGCAAACCGGAATTTCTTTTCTGTGATAATGAAACCAATGCGCGGCGGTTGTTCGGGCAACAGGACGCCCCCGGTTTTTTCAAAGACGCGTTTCACGAATATGTCATTGCCGGGAACCACGCGGCGATCAATCCCTCGAGAATCGGAACCAAAGCCGCGGTGCACCGCGTTCTTTCGATTCCGGCGGGCGGCTCCTCCAGCCTGCGCGTGCGCCTCACCGCGACTGACGTGAAGAGGCGGACTGCGACGACAGAGGTTGAATCGGACTCCGCTTCGACATCACGGCGGCTACAACCTTTTGCCGATTTCGACGCCGTGTTCGCTGCGCGTCGAAGTGAGGCGGATGAGTTTTACGACGATTTGCAGAAGGACATTTTCGACGACGACGCGCGCAATGTGCAGCGCCAGGCTTTCGCGGGAATGATCTGGAGCAAGCAGTTTTTTTATTACGACGTGCCGGAATGGATCAAGGGCGATCCCACGCAACCCGAACCGCCGCGCGAGCGAATCCACGGGCGCAACAGCGAATGGTCGCATCTGAACAACGCGGATGTGATCTCCATGCCGGACAAATGGGAATACCCGTGGTACGCGGCTTGGGACCTGGCGTTCCACTGCATCCCGCTCGCGCAAATCGACTCCACCTTCGCCAAGAACCAATTGCTCCTCCTCACGCGCGAATGGTACATGCATCCCAATGGCCAACTCCCCGCCTACGAGTGGGCGTTCGGCGACGTGAATCCGCCCGTGCACGCTTGGGCGACGTGGCGGGTTTTCCAGATGGACCGCAAACAGCGCGGGGACAAGGGCGACCTGGTGTTTCTTGAAAAAGTTTTCCACAAGCTGATGTTGAACTTCACCTGGTGGGTGAACCGGAAAGACGCGCAGGGGAGAAATATTTTCCAGGGCGGATTTCTCGGCCTGGACAACATTGGTGTGTTTGACCGCAGCGCGCCATTGCCCACGGGCGGATTCATCAATCAAGCCGACGGCACGAGCTGGATGGCGATGTATTGCCTGAATCTCATGCGCATCTCGCTCGAACTCGCGCAGCACAATAATGTTTATGAAGACATCGCCACAAAATTCTTCGAGCACTTCCTGCACATAGCCGAGGCGATGAACAATATCGGCGACCAGGGCATCGGCCTCTGGGACGAGCAGGACGAATTCTACTATGACGTCCTGAACCTGCCGGACGGGCGGTTGATGCCCCTCAAGGTCCGCTCGCTGGTCGGGCTGATCCCCCTGTTTGCCGTCGAGACGCTGGAACCGGAGCTGCTGGAAAAGCTCCCATGCTTTTACGGACGATTGAAATGGTTTCTGAACTACCGGCCTGACCTGGCGAAGCTGGTTTCTCACTGGGACGAACACGGCGTCGGCCAGCGGCATTTGCTTTCGTTGCTCCGCGGCCATCGCATGAAATGCCTCCTGCGGCGGATGCTGGATGAATCGGAATTTCTCTCGGACTACGGCGTGCGCGGCATTTCCCGTTACCATAAGGATCATCCCTACGTCTTTGCCTGCACCGGCAGTCAACTCACCGTCAACTATCAGCCGGCTGAATCGGAATCGGGTTTATTCGGCGGCAATTCCAACTGGCGCGGCCCGGTCTGGATGCCGGTCAATTTTCTGATCATCGAATCGCTGCAAAAATTTCATCACTATTACGGCGATGATTTCAAGATCGAGTGCCCGACCGGTTCCGGCCGCTTCATGACCATCAATGACGTGGCCGACGAATTGGCGCGCCGATTGACGCGGCTTTTTTTGAAGGATGACAATGGCCTCCGACCCGTTTTGCGCGGCCACGATAAAGCGCATTCCGACCCTCATTTTCGTGACTACATCCAATTCTACGAATTTTTTCACGGCGACAATGGGCGGGGCGTCGGCGCATCGCATCAAACCGGGTGGACGGGCCTCGTGGCGAAGCTGCTTCATCCGCGACGCGGGAAAACCTCGGACACGATGTTTGTGAAACGGAAACCCGATGAGGAACCTGAGGATTGATTCAACGTCGGGACTCGCAAGACATGGACTGGAAAAGGCTAAAGTGGAGATTCACGGTCAAATTATGAACCGTGACAGGCGACAATTCTGTCACTTAATATAATGTCAGGCGGCATCGTGATATGAAATCCTTACTCATCCTTGGGACGATATTGTGCGGCCTTCTTGCAATTGAAAAAGTGTACGGTCTTATTTACAAAAAGTTTTCTGTAAAGCAGGCAGTATATGCCGCTGCTTTTGCTGCCACCGCTTGCTCTTTAGTCGTTGCCGCATGGAAAGAAGAGAAAAAGGAGCGGAATCCACCACCGGAAGTTAAAGATGATGACGGCTCCTCCAAGACTTGACCAGTTGATAGGCTGCAAAGGCAAACGTTTAAACATCCTCCACGACATTTCGGCCCGCCGGTTCTTTCGTTTTGCAGGCCCTGTGTTTCTCCCAGACAAAATTCTCTTCACTGAATCTGCCCGCCCGTAACTTGCGACCGTGATTTTGTGCCCCGGCTCCACGGTTTCAGCAACGATCTCGGACATCGCCAGCGGCGAGGCCGCGCCGCCTTTGCAGGAGCGTTGCGTGAGGCTTTCCAAAACCAAAAGCATGCTGGACAGGAAATTACGTCGGCCCTACGGTCAATTCGTGAAACCGGATAGACTGCAAAACTCGACGCCCATTACTGGTTAGGCCGCTTCACACGCCATGATTAAAACATCACACATCGCCGGTTACGTGACCTCGCTTTTCGCGATTGTCTTTGTCGTCTTCGTAGCCATTTTCCGTTCATCCGGCGGGGATGTTCCGGGTTGGTTTACGGCGACAGTCGGTATCTTTTGGGCCGCTACGACTATTTCAGCCGTAGTATGTCTTGTCGCCGGAGCGTTCGGATTTTTCCGCAGCAGACGCAAACCAGATAGTTATGACAACGCGGCCTCATAAGAAACTAGGCGTTTAAGTCGTTGAGGCGCATGTCAGTTTATAGCCGAGGGTGGCGGCGGTTTGTTCGAGGCGGTGGAGCTTTTTCTTCTTCAGTTTT
>JBDSIW010000585.1:0-4492 GCA_039917795.1 Verrucomicrobiota bacterium
CCGGACGCTTCCGGCTCCATGTAAAAATTGTCGCTGAGCGTGAATTGTCGGGCCAGCGCGTTGTGATTCACCATCACCCCCACATCTTCGAGCGTGGGCTGATCTTGGCCGCTGATCGTCTGGTGAAGTCCCCAGCGCAACAAACTCGGATCGTGCTTCGCGCCAGGCACACGGTCGAAGATCGCGTCGAAGGTGTGGTTTTCCTTCGTGATGAACACGACGTATTTGATCTCCTTGGAAATTTTCCCCGGCACGCTTGGCACGACTGGTGAAGTCATCTTCCCTCGATCCGCGCGGCGATCCGCGATTCCATTGTAGGCGAGCACATCTGCCGACATGGTTTTGAGCTGCGCGTCGGAAGGCACATCGAGGACGCTGATGACTCCGCGCATCCCGAGGAAATCGCTCTTCGGAATTTCCTTTCCCGCATTCGGCCCATTGCCGAAACCGCGGAAACAAATGCAGACCAACCGCCGGCCGTCCGGTGAAAGGGTGACGCGATACGGATACCACGCCGTTGGAATGTGGCCGATCACATCCAGCGTGCCGGCATTCAAAACCGCGATGGCATTGATGCCCAGTTCCGCCACGTAAAGGCGTTTGCCATCGGGTGAAACGACCATGCCGGACGGGCTCACTCCCCGGACTCGCGCCACGAGCGGTGATGGAACAATGCGTTGCTTGGCGACAATTTCGTTACGCGCCAGATCGATCCGCTCGATCATATCGTTGTTGCCGTTGGACACAAAAAGCGCGTCGCCGTGCGCGGCCAAAAAATTCGGCGCGCTACCGCCCACGGTTTTCCCGTTGTCGGATGGCGCGCCGACCAGAAGCCCGGTTTTCAGGCGGCTGATTACTTTGGGTGCTTTCGGATTCGAAACATCCACACCCCAGACGGAAAACGATTCCGGCACATTCGGTTCGCCCAGGCCGGGAATTTTGCGCCCCTCGAACTCCACCCCATCGCGCGCTTCCTTGCTTGGGTAACCGTAGGGCGGAAAGGTCAGGCCGCGTTTGTCAAAACGATCGTCCGCCGGCGGAGGGATGGGGCTGTATTCAAAGAGGCCGATATTTGCGGCGTAAACTTTATCGCCCACGACTGCCAGCGCGTATGGATAGCGCCCGACCGGCACGGAGCCGACGACCTCGCGGCGTTCGGCGTCGATCACCACGAAGCGAAAGTTCGTGACGTCCGAGCAATAAAGAAATTTTCCATCGGCGCTGACTTTGACATCCGTGACATAACTGTCCTCGAAATTGCGCCCGCCGAAATCGGTGTTGAGCGAGATTTGGACAATGTTCGAGGGCGACGCGACATCAAAAAGGTAAATCGCGCCGGTCTCGCCGCTGCTCCAATAAAGTTTTTTTCCGTCGGGCGAAAAATCTGCGCCGCCACCGCTGGACCCGCCTTTTTTCCGTCCACCGGGCGGCGGGTTCACGATCGTCACCGCCGGTTTTTCGTTTTCCCAACCGGTCATGATCTGGCCGACGCCCTCGCTGGCGACGAACAAGGTTTTCCCATCGCGGCTCATTGCCAGTCCGTAAGGTTCACCTGCCACGGGGAGATGGCGGCCGACCGGCTTCAAGTAGCGTCCGGAGGAAAGGATCGTCAGCCCCGCCGGATCGTGTTTGGCGTAGGTATCGATGGACGGCGCGTGCAGGTACGGCTTGTCCTGGGCGAAAGTGGAAAAAATTAATCCGAGCAGGATGAGGATGGATGCCAATGTTTTTTTCATGTTTTTTTCGGTTCCCAAAACGACGAAGCCCTTTGATTTATCCGTAGCGATACGGTTTCGAAAGCGTGAAAGTATTCGGTAAATGGCGGATTTCTCTCACTGCGCCTTCCTGCAACAAGACTTCCACAATGTCGAAACGCATTTTCACCTCGGGATTTTTGAGAAGCAGCAAATAATCCAGCGCACAGCCGGAAAGCAGCTTTCTTTTGCGCGCGTTCACTGCGGCCGCAGGACGGGTCCAGCCCTCGGAAGAGCGAGTTTTGACTTCGACGAATACGAGGCAATCGGCGTCGCGGAAAATCAAATCCACTTCGCCGCGCGCCGAGCGAAAATTTGCGCAGAGAAATTTCAGTCCGCGTTTTTGGAGATATTTTTTCGCGGCCTTCTCCCCCAATACCCCGCGCCACAAATGTTCGGGCAAAATCCTGCCGCCGAAGAAAGTTTTAATCTGCGGCCAAAGGTTCATTCGATTGCAGAAAATCCGTTTGCTGCGGACGAACCGGATAAAATGTCATCCGATGAATCGGGCACGGGCCGTGTTGCCTAAGCGCCGCGAGGTGATTCGGAGTTCCGTACCCTTTGTGCTCGTGAAAACCATACGCCGGGTAAAGCGCGTGATACTCGATCATCAGCCGATCCCGAGTGACTTTCGCGATGATGCTCGCCGCCGCAATGGAATAGCTCAAGCCATCACCGCCCACCACTGCGGTGTGGGCGCAGGAAAGTGATTTGACGCGCAATCCATCGACCAGCGCGTGTTGTGGCCCAGGAGCAAGCCTGCCGAGAGCAAGATTCATGGCGCGATGCGTGGCTTGCAGAATGTTGATCTGATCAATCATCTGCTCGTCCACGTGCGCGACGGCAAAACGGATTTGCGGATGCGAAACGAGTTCTGCGAAAAGAACAGATCGCTTCTCGGGATCGACCTGCTTGGAATCATTCACCTTCTTTAATTTTTTGGGCATACCGGCGAGAATCCAATCCATGGGCAGGATCACCGCTGCGGCCACCACCGGGCCGGCCAGCGGACCGCGTCCGGCCTCGTCGATGCCGGCGATTTCCGTGAAGCCGTTTTGCCACAACTGGTGCTCGAATCGAAAGCGGCGCGGGATTTTCAGCAACTTTGCCATTGCAGCTATTTTCCGACGAATCACCGAATGAGGCAATTCAATTTCAGGCGAACGAAATCAATGCGGCAATTCCGTCGCTTGAAATTCAAATTCGTTGGTTCCGCCAATCGAGACTTTTCCCTGGATGCTTCCAGAGTTTATTTCAGAGGAGGAAATTACTCCATTGGAACGGGTATTCGTCGCAAAACCGTCGAGGTGGAGGGCTTCATTCCCACTCAACTGCGGCCCGGTTTTGGTCAGTGCGAAATTACCCTGGACCCTCACAAGGCGGCGAAGCGCGCGATTGGTTCCAGTTGCCTGGAATGTGAAATTTGAGACGGCCGCGATTGCTATTCCGAATTTCTTTTGGTCCGCAGCTTGCGCGGGCACTGGTGTGATCGTCCCTTCATAAATGGAGCCGTCGCTGTCGTAGAGTTGGATTTTGTTTCCCGCGCGCGCGACCTCGAACAACTGCAATATCTTCGAGGGTGGAGGCGAGAGCAGGTTTTGGCGAAAGCGCGCGCGCGAATCCGGTTGGGCAAATTTTCTCCGCCCCGGCGCGGAAGCGTCGCCCGGTTTTTGCACGGTGCTCGTCGCGGTTGCGGCGACTGGTTCAGGGGCGCGGTCGGCCGCAGCCAGGCTTTCAGCGTCGGTCACGGCTGAAGATTTATCGGACGTGATTTCGCGGTTTCGCCCGAGGTTTTTATCCTTCAGTTCAACGACAGTCGGGGCTGAGGGCTGGGGTCGTGCGAAACGGAGGAATTCCGCGTCACGCGTCTCTTTGAGTTCGTCGGCCAGCGCGGGCGACGATTTTCCGACGAAGGATTCCCTCTTCTCCAAGGAAGCAGATTTTTGTTTCGCAGAAAGGTCGATGCCGGGAGGTGACGCCGGGGAATTTTGGGGAGCGGGTTCCAAGGCGGGAGCAGCAGGTTGTTCCCGGCGCGCGGACAATTCAAAAACCGGTTTGGATTTATTGGGCTGGTTCAACACCGTCAAAGTCAGGGCGAGAAGCGCGGTGAAAAGGCCCATCAAGGCGAGGCGCGGCCAGAGAAAAAAGGAGCGAGGCGCGTCCGCCGGAGCATGGGAAAAGGTTCGTGCGACTTCACTCTGCAAAATGAGGCGTGTCGCAGGATGCAATTCGAAATCCGCGCCGCCCTTTTCGCGCCGTTCCTTGGCCAGGCGCTGGAGCGACTCTTCCATTTTGTGCTTCGGCTCCGGTTGCATATCAGGTTAGACGGGATGTGGCGGTTTTCTCTCCCGACGAAAGGAGAATTTCCTCCAATCGGTCGAGGCATTTGCTCAGGCGTGAGCTGACGGTTTTCTGATTCAGTTCCAGTTCGCGGGAAATCTCCTCGTAGCTCAGGTCGGCGAAGTAGCGCAGATGGATGATCTCCTGGCAGGGTGGCGCGAGCGCTTCGAGGGCGAAACCGACCTCATCGGCGCGTTCGGATCGCAGCAAGGCTGCATCCGGCGCATCCTCGTTCCCCGGGAGATCCAAGGTGAGGCCGGTATCGGGATGCCCGGTTTGCAGGGAGAGGTTGGCATGTCCGCCGCCGCGCTTGGCCGCATTTTGCTTTTCGCGAAAGTCGCGCGCCTTGTTGGAGGCAATTCGAAAAATCCAGGTCTGCAAATGGCTTGATCCGTGAA